>JANPKE010000487.1:0-7448 GCA_031425875.1 Nitrospirota bacterium | reverse complement strand
CTGGGAGTCAATACTAGGCAACAGCTGGCGGCTGCGGAGCAGGTCGTCCGTCAGCAGATTCGCGAGCACTGGCTTGACGCCGGAGTCACGATGCGGGATCCTGGCTCCGTGTGGGTTGACGCCGGAGTCACCATTGGAAGAGATACAGTGCTGTATCCACACGTGAGTCTCGAAGGAAAAACCAGTATTGGTGAAGGGACGACGATCCGTTCCGGGGTCCGTATCACCGATTGTGTGATCGGTAATCACGTCGAGATTTTAGACTCCTGCGTGCTTGCTGAGTCGGACGTGGATGATGACGCACATCTCGGTCCGTTCGTGCATCTTCGTCCAGGTGTGGTGGTCAGGCGGAAAGCGAAAGTCGGAAACTTTGTTGAGATGAAGAACACCGAATTGGGCGAAGGCTCCAAGGCCAATCATCTCAGTTATTTGGGTGATGCCACGATCGCAGAAGGGGTTAATATCGGCGCCGGCACCATCACCTGTAACTACGACGGAGCGCGAAAGCATCGAACAGTAATCGGCAAGAATGTGTTTCTCGGAAGCGATACGCAGCTGATTGCGCCGGTCACGATTGGAGAGGGATCGGTGGTGGCGGCGGGGACGACCGTGACGCAGAACGTCCCGGCTGATTCATTGGCGATCGCCCGTGTGTTACAAGTCAATCGAGTCGGGTGGGCAGCGAAACGTCGGATTTTGCTGACCGCTGGGATGCCGAGCCACGACTCGACTAAGGCTGCCAGCAGGCCGAAGAAACAGAAGAGCAAAAAAGCTTCGAGCAACTTAAAAAGGGGACGCGCAAAGTCATCGAAAGGCTGATTACGGTCTGAGTGTCGTTATCTACCGGTCAGCCTAGGTGAGACCTGGAGTAACTGCCATGTGTGGAATCGTCGGATATGTCGGCAATCAAGATGCGGTTCCGATTCTCATCGGGGGATTGGCGAAGTTGGAGTACCGTGGTTACGACTCCTCTGGAGTCGCCGTTATGCAGGGAGAAAAGATTGCGGTCAGACGGAGCGTGGGCAAACTGGTCAACCTCCAAAATTCGCTCAAGGCCAATGAGCTGAAGGGGACGGTCGGAATCGGCCATACTCGCTGGGCTACCCATGGGAAGCCTTCAGAACAGAATGCCCATCCGCATCGGTCCAAAGGCTGCGTGTTGGTCCACAACGGGATTATTGAAAACTACCAGCAACTAAAACAGCAATTGGAAAATGACGGCTACAAATTTGTATCGGAAACCGATACGGAGGTCGTCGCGCATTTGATCGATAAATACCTTCAGAAAGGGAAGCTGCTGGCTGATGCCGTACGGTTGGCGACGAAAGATGTGAGTGGCAGTTACGCACTGGCCGTCATGTCAGAGCGAGAACCTGGGACGTTGATTGCCGCGCGGTCCGGATGCCCGTTGGTGGTTGGGCGGACCAAGCATGCCTCGTACATCGCTTCCGATGTTATGGCGATGCTCGCGCACACGCGAGAAGTGACCTATCTCGAAGAAGGGGATGTGGCGGTCGTCACTCAAGACGACCTGCATCTCACCGACGTCGACGGCCATGCTGTCTCGCGCAAATCAACGAGGATTACCTGGGATGCGTCGGCGGCGGAGAAGAGCGGCTATCCGCACTTCATGCTGAAAGAAATTCACGAACAACCTCAGACAATCCTTGATACGATGCGCGGACGGTACTCCTATGAGACTGGCGAAGCGGATCTGCCGGATATCGGTCTCACACCGAAAGAGTTTGCGGCAGTTGAGCGGATTTGGATCGTCGCCTGTGGCACATCCTGGCATGCAGGCCTGGTCGGGAAATATTTATTTGAAGAAATGGTTCGTACACCGGTTCAGGTGGATATCGGAAGCGAGTTTCGGTATCGCGATCCGCTCGTCGGGAAGAACGATCTATTTGTCACAATTTCTCAGTCCGGAGAGACGGCTGATACGCTGGCTGCTGCGCGAGAAGCAAAGGAAAAAGGGGCGCGTGTTGTCTCCATCGTGAACGTTGTCGGCAGCACCTTGGCGCGTGAGTCGGACGGGGTGCTGTACACGCATTGCGGGCCGGAAATCGGCGTCGCATCGACCAAAGCATTTACCGCGCAGCTCACGGCGCTGTATTTGCTGGCCTTGCATTTTGCCAGAGTTCGTAATGTGATGAAGGTTGCAGACGGAAAGGCCTGGTTAGATCGGTTGGTGCAGTTGCCGGTATTAGTCGAGCGCGTGCTGCAGCGAGAGGCTGAAATCGTGGCGATTGCTAAGCGATATTACAAGAAGCGTAACTTTTTATTCTTGGGACGCGGGATCAACTATCCGATCGCATTGGAAGGCGCGTTGAAGCTGAAAGAGATTTCTTATATCCATGCTGAAGGCTATGCGGCGGGCGAGATGAAGCATGGTCCGATTGCGTTGATCGACAAGGATATGCCGGTCGTGGTCTTGGCGCCCCGAGACAAACTGTATGACAAAACGGTCAGCAATCTGATGGAAGTAAAAGCGCGACACGCACCGGTGATTGCCTTCGTGGCAGAAGGAGAGCGGGAGCTTGGCAAGATTGCGGATGCGGTGTTTACCGTTCCTGATACCCACCCGCTGATCTCGCCGATCTTGTTTACCATCCCGCTTCAGCTCCTTGCGTATCATATCGCAGTATTGCGTGGGGCGGACGTTGATCAGCCGAGGAATCTGGCAAAAAGCGTGACGGTGGAATGAGGCGTGAAGGTAGGTCCCTTACTGCGCGCATTCAACGAGGGCCTTCTGAGGCCGCGCGTTGAGCGAGCACAGGGACCCTACCTTCGCACCTCATTAGGGCAAGGGGAAGAAGAGTGGAGATTACGCAAAAGGATGTTGAGAAGGTGGCGCAGCTGGCGAGATTGGCCCTGAGCGCTGCTGAAAAAGAGACATTTGCCAAACAGTTGACCCAGATTCTCGGGCATGTCGATACGTTGGGTCGGTACGACACGACGGGAATCGAACCGACTACGACTGTCATGGGGCACGTGAATGTGTTTCGTGAAGACCTCGTGCGTCCATCGCTGTCTTCAGAGCAGGCATTGGCAAATGCGCCGGAGCGTGAAGTAGATGGGTTTGTTGTCCCTAAAATTCTAGAGGAGCGTTAATCGTCAGGTAGCCGACTCGCACGTTGACCACAACGAAAGCATTCAGCGATTGACGAATAACGGGAAGATACATGTTTCGACAAATGTTACGTTCGAAAATTCACCGTTCCACAGTGACAGGTGCTCATCTCGAGTATGAAGGCAGCCTGACAATCGATCAAGATTTGATGGAGGCGGCCGGGATCCTCCCCTATGAGGCGATTGTCTGCTCGAACTTGAATAACGGCGAGCGATTCATGACCTATGCGATCAACGGTATGCGCGGAAAAGGGGAGATCATTTTAAATGGGCCCACCGCACGAAAAGCGGCGGTCGGGGATCAGATTATCATCTTTTGTTATGAGTATTACGGCGAAGAAGAGATCAAGAAGCACGCCCCCAAGATCGTTCGAGTGAATGAAAAAAATCGAATCGTAGCGGTGAGCTAGCACGCCACGGACAGATCGACCGATGAAGCACCTGTTGGTTCGTGCGCAGATCACCAGTTGGAAACGAGAGGTTCATGTCCATTCATAAACTAACCCTCTGTGAGCTTCAGAAACAATTCCAGGCAGGGGAAGTGACGGCTACGGAGATCGTGCGCGCCTACTTCTTGCGCATTGGCCATGTGGAGCCAAAAGTAAAGGCCTTTGTCACGCAGGCACAAGAGTCAGCCTTTATCGAGGCGGAGGTCTTGGACCGAAAACTCAAGGGGTGGAGGAAGACCAAACCACTCACCGGAATGCCTCTGGCCATCAAGGATAATATCTGTACGGGCGGCGTCTCTACGACCTGTAGCTCTCGCATGTTGCAGAATTTTGTGCCGCCGTACGATGCGACGGTGATCGCCAAGTTGCGTGCGCAAGAGTACATATTGTTGGGCAAGACGAATTTAGATGAATTTGCAATGGGATCATCGACGGAAAATTCCGCGTTCGGTCCCAGCCGGAATCCTTGGAATCTGCACCGTGTGCCGGGAGGATCAAGTGGAGGATCGGCCGCGGCAGTGGCGGCAGAGGAATGTGTGGCGGCGCTTGGCTCAGACACCGGCGGATCTATCAGACAGCCGGCAGCTTTCTGTGGCGTGGTCGGACTGAAGCCGACGTATGGGCGGGTGTCGCGGTATGGGTTGGTCGCGTTTGCCTCCTCGCTGGATCAAATCGGGCCGATCACGAGAGATGTATCCGATGCGGCGTTTCTTCTTCAGGCCATTGCAGGTCATGATCCGATGGATTCCACGTCGGTCGACCGCCCTGTTCCGGATTATATGAAAGCGCTGCAAAAACGGGATCTCAAAACTGTGAAGGTCGGTGTGCCGGTTGAATTTTTTGCTGAAGGACTCGGTCCGGATGTCGAGCAGTCGGTCAGAGCGGCTATTGGGGAGTTGAAGCAGCTTGGAGCTGAGATCAAGGAAATCCGTCTGCCGAGGACCGATGCAGCTGTAGCGGTGTACTATGTGATTGCCACGGCAGAAGCCAGCTCGAATCTTGCTCGTTTCGACGGGGTAAAGTTCGGTTTTCGCGCCAAGGAGACCAAGGATCTTCTCGATCTCTATATGAAAACGAGACAGGAAGGGTTTGGCCCGGAGGTGAAGCGTCGGATCATGCTGGGGACCTATGTGCTCAGCGCCGGGTATTACGATGCGTACTATGGGAAAGCCCAAGCCGTACGAACGTTGGTCTGCCAGGATTTCGACGCTGCGTTCAAGGAGGTTGATCTGATTGTGACCCCGGCGACGCCGACTCCGGCCTTCAAACTCGGTGAGAAGAGCGAAGATCCGCTGCAGATGTACCTCTCTGATATTTTCACGATCTCGGTCAATCTAGCCGGATTGCCGGCGATTGCTCTGCCCTGCGGATTTAGCAAAGAGGGACTTCCGATCGGGCTGCAATTGATCGGGCGAGCGTTTGAAGAAGAGACGATACTTCGAGCAGCCCATGCTTATGAGCAATCGACGCAATGGCATCTTAAGAAACCGACGATACGGTAAGGGTTGTAGGAGAATTGAAGAGGAGACGAGAGGACATGCGAGATGAATAACCGGGAGGGTTGGCAATCATGACCATCGTCGAAATCGCTGCACTCCTTGTGGCCGTGGCATTCGCCGTGCTGGTTGGGTATCTCGTACCGCTATTGATGCAAGTTCGCAAAACGGTGGCCGAGTCCGAACAGCTCCTCTCGAAGCTGAACGCCGAGATGCCGGCCCTCGTGGCAGAATTGCGTGCGGTGAGCCAGAACTTAAACGACGTGACGAATCAGGCGCGCGAGGGCGTCGAGCATGCAGCGGTCTTGCTGCATGCGGTGGGTGAAGTCGGTGAGTCCGTGCAACAAGTCCATAATATCGTTCGTGGGTCAGGTGGGACGCTGTTGAGCAATGTGGCGAGCATGGTGGCAGGCTTCAAGGCGGCCACTCACGTCGTGCGGGAACGAATCAGACCGGAAGGAGGGACACACAATGGCGGATGACCGAGGAACATCAGCGGCGGTCTTTTTGGCTTTTCTGAGTGGAACAGCGATGGGTGTGGTCGCGGCATTGTTGTTGGCGCCACAATCAGGAAGTGAATCGCGTGATCGACTCCGGGGGTATGCCCGTCGTGCAGAACACGATCTTCGAGATCTTGCTGGGCGTGCCGGTGAGGTATTTGAGGAGGTTGTTGATCAGGGCAAGGAGTTTGTCGAAACGAAGCAGTCGGTCCTGCGAGAGGCATTCGATGCCGGACGTGAAGCCATGAGGCGCGAACGCGGTCGCACCTTCGATGAGGGGCCTGATCGAGGATGATTTTTGAGACGGTCATCGGAGTGGAGGTCCACGCACAACTACGGACCAACTCCAAGATGTTCTGCGGGTGCGGCACGACATTCGGTCTATCGGCCAACAGTCAGACCTGCCCCATCTGTCTTGGTTTGCCAGGTAGTTTGCCCGTCATCAATCGAACGGCAGTCGAAATGGCGGTTCGTGCAGGCTTGGCGCTGAACTGTACGATTGCAGCGAACAATCGATTCGCGAGAAAGAACTATTTTTATCCGGATCTACCTAAGGGGTATCAGATTTCCCAATATGAGTCCCCAATTTGCGAACATGGGTGGATTGAGGTTCGTGATAGTGGCGGGGGGGCAACGCGAATCCGCATTCGTCGCGCGCATTTGGAAGAAGATGCTGGGAAAAACATCCATGAGACCGGTACCAGTGGGAGTCGGGTCGATCTAAACCGAGCTGGCACACCGTTGTTGGAGATCGTGACGGAACCAGACATGCATTCGGCTGACGAAGTGGTGGCCTATCTCAAAGGGTTGCGGGAAATCTTAATGTACCTTGACGTCTGTGACGGCAACATGGAGGAGGGGAGCTTTCGGTGTGAGCCGAACTTGTCGCTGCGTCCGTCGGGGCAAAAGGAGTTTGGGACGAAAGTCGAGCTGAAGAACATCAACTCCTTCAAGTATGTGAAGGAAGCAGTTGAGTATGAGATTAAACGGCAGACCAAAGTGTTGAATGAGGGAGGCAAGATTCGCCAGGAAACGAGGCTCTGGAATATCGAACGTGGCGAAACGGCGGTCATGCGTTCCAAAGAAGAAGCCCATGACTACCGCTATTTCCCTGATCCGGATCTGGTGCCGTTGAAGTTGGATCAAGCGTGGATCGATGGATTCCGTAGCCGCTTGCCCGAACTGCCGGCTGTGCGGACGAAGCGATTCGTTTTGGACTATGGGTTGCCGGAATATGACGCCACCATCCTGACGGCTTCGAAAGGCATGGCGGACTATTTCGAATCCTGTGTGAAGCAGTGCTCTCAACCCAAGATTGTGAGTAATTGGGTGATGGGGGAGTTGACGAGAGAATTGAACAACTCTGGAACAGATATTCTCGACTCACCTGTCACGCCCGAGCGGCTGGTCAGTTTGCTGCAGATGGTGGACCAAGGGACCATTAGCTTAAAAGTCGCCCGTGAGATATTTCCCGAGCTTTATCGCAGCGGGAAGACTCCCCAACAAATTGTGCAGGAAAAAGGGTTGACGCAGGTCTCAGACGAAGGGGCGCTAGATCAGATCATTACTGACGTATTGAGCAAGAATCCAGCACAGGTTGCGCAGTTCAAAGATGGGAAACAACAAGTATTGGGATTTTTGGTCGGACAGGTGATGAAGACGAGCGGGGGAAAAGCGAATCCGGGGAAGGTGAATGAGTTGTTAAGGAAGAAACTTGGATGAGAGATAACTTGCCAACTGGAGCGGAGAGATTATGAGCGCGATTAGGGAAATCAAGGGCAGGCAGATCATTGATTCACGTGGCAATCCAACGATTGAAGCCGAAGTGACGCTCGAAAGCGGCGCGAAGGGGCGGGCGGCTGTGCCGTCCG
>JANPKE010000486.1:0-2799 GCA_031425875.1 Nitrospirota bacterium | reverse complement strand
GATCTGATCATCTCCAATTGCGTCATCAACCTGGCTCCGGACAAGCGGAAGGTGTTTCGAGACATGTATCGGGTGGCCAAGCCCGGTGGACGGTTCACCATCTCTGACATTGTATCGGACCAAACCGTGCCGCAGTACCTCGTCCACGACGCCCAGAAATGGGGCGATTGTTTATCCGGTGCCTTGACGCTCACCGACTACATGAACGGCATGACGGCAGCCGGCTTTCTTGGTATTCATCTGGTGAAATTTTCGCCCTGGCGCGTCATCGACGGGATTCATTTCTTTTCCGTGACGTTGACGGGTTACAAACTCCCTCAGAAAACGACGACTCCGTCGATGTTTCACGCGACATTACGTGGGCCCTTCAGCCGAGTTGTGGTTGAAGGAGGTACGACCTACCAACGCGGCATTCCGCAACCGATCACGTCGAAGGAGATACTGTTGTTGAGCACCCCTCCCTTCGCCGGACACTTCCTCCTGACCGCCAAGCCTGTCAAGCTGGGCAGCGATGATCCGCGCTGGACCGCCATCTTCCCAGCCGATGCCCCATGCACCTGGCAAGGCCATTATGCATTGCTGGCCGGTCCCTTCGTCGAAGCAGCCGATGACGATCACCATGTCTATCGACGAGGTGATCCGTTGGAGATTTGCTCCAAAACAGTAGCGGTTCTAGAGACCAATGGATATCTGCCCCATTTTGTCATTCTGAACCGAGCCGGTGAACACGTGAGCGGCGATGCCGTGACTTGCTCGCCTGATGGTGGCTGTTGCTGATGAAACCTGCATTGAATGCCAAGATGCTGACTCCGCGCCAATGCGCCATGGTTCTTAAGGCGTTGGGTGATGAAACGCGACTGCGGATATTGGAATCCTTGCTCATCAGTGAAAAATGCGTGACGGACCTTGTGGAAGAACTACGGTGCTCTCAGCCCCACGCCTCCCATCATCTCCGTATTTTACGAGATTCAGGCCTGATCGAAGGACATCGAGAGGGCAAACAGGTTTGTTACAAAGTATCTCCCACGATTCAACGAGCTCTGACAAGCGGACAGGGGCAAGCCCTGGATTTCGGCTGCTGTGAGTTGCGATTTCCAGAGACGGCCTTGCTGACGATCGGTCATACGCGCTGAGGACGATCGTTTTCGAGAAGATTTATTCATTTTTGGCCTGGAACTGATATGCCGCTGACCCTGCTGGGAAGACATAATCCCCTCGCCTCCTCTTCCGAGCAGCTCAAGCTGCTGGCAGAGTCCGGTACTTACCTCCCTTTCGAGACGAAACTGAATCAAGCAGGCTTCTATCCTCTTCACGCCACGGGAATTACGATCTTCCAGATCAATGTCGGAAAGCTCTGCAACCAAACCTGTCGTCACTGCCATGTGGATGCTGGTCCTGACCGCACCGAGATCATGTCACGAGAAACCGCCGAGCAGTGCATCGAGGCGCTGGCCAAGACCGATATTCCGACGGTCGACATTACTGGTGGCGCGCCGGAACTGAATCCACACTTTCGCTGGCTGGTCGAACAATCCCGCGAACTCGGCAGGCATGTCATGGATCGATGCAATCTGTCCGTCTTGCTGTTGCCGTCACAAGCCGATCTCGCTGAATTCCTGGCCAGCCATCAGGTCGAGATCATCGCCTCATTGCCGTCGTACCGAGCTAGCCAGACCGATGCACAGCGAGGCGAGGGCGTCTTTGGGAAATCGATGGAGTCGCTCCGGCTCTTGAACCAGTTCGGCTATGGGCGACCAGACAGCGGCCTCGTTTTGAACCTCGTGTACAATCCCGTCGGCGCGTTCCTGCCGCCCAAACAAGAAGCCATCGAAGCCCAGTTTAGGAAGGAGCTGCGCACCCGCCACGGCGTCGAGTTTAACCGGCTGTATACGATCACGAACATGCCGATAAGCCGGTTCCTGGAGTTCCTCGTCGAAAGTGGGAACTACCATCAGTACATGACGCGCCTGGCCAATGCGTTCAATTCCTCCGCCGCCGCCGGCGTCATGTGTCGGTACACGCTATCGGTTGGATGGGATGGCAGGTTGTACGACTGCGATTTCAACCAGATGCTGGACCTCCCGGTTGACCATGGAGTGCCGTCGCATATCCGAGACTTCGACCCGGCCCAGCTCCATCATCGCCGGATCGTGACACGCAATCATTGCTATGGATGCACGGCAGGCGCCGGCTCCTCCTGCGGTGGTTCTGTCACTTGAATAATGACCCACGATTAATATATAGAGATATCTAAATGTCTAGAAGTCTGAATTTATTTCGTCCGAATATTGGCGGCCCGCTCGTCGCGTTGCTGATGGTCGCCCTTTTAGGAACTATCGGATCAGCAACGGCCCAGACGTCCGCTACAGACCAACTGTCAGGCAAGCTGGTGGTTACGGGTGCCAGTACCCTGGCTCCACTGATCAGTGAGATCGGCAAACGATTCGAGAGTCTCCATGCCAAGGTGCGTGTGGATGTTCAGACCGGCGGCTCATCCCGCGGGGTCGCCGACGCTCGCCAAGGTCTCGCCGATATCGGCATGGTCTCGCGCGCGATGAAAGACGAGGAGAAGGACCTGCATGCATTTCCGGTGGCCCGCGATGGGGTTGGGATCATCCTCCACAAGGACAATCCCGTTCAGGCGCTGACCGACGAACAGGTGGTCGCGATCTATACGGGCAAGATCACCAATTGGAAGGAAGTCGGCGGAAAAGACGCCCCCATCATCGTCGTGAACAAAGCTGAGGGCCGTTCTACACTGGAAGTGTTCTTGCACTATTTCAAGATCAAGAATACGGA
>JANPKE010000485.1:0-4930 GCA_031425875.1 Nitrospirota bacterium | reverse complement strand
ATGAAAAACTAGGCTTCAGCTCAAAAGAACAGATAGGTCTGGTGTGGAGTCGAAGCAAACATGGTCGGCTTGAGTAGAAGCTAGACCCGAATCCGTTACCACCCCTCCTACCATTAGGAGCAGAAGGGGTGATCATGATGTGGGCAAAGGTCTGAAGATCAGAAAAACATTTTCCCTCCGAAGAGAAAGCCAAACGAAGACGCATTCCAGTCATCATTCCGTCCGCCGGTACCGGTCGTATGGCCGTCGTTTCGTTTGTAGGCCCATTCTCCATTGAGTGCGAACCGGTCATTGAGCTTGTAATCCGCTCCCCACCCGAGTCGCCAGGCAAAAGTATTGCTGGGACTGATCCGAATCCCCGTGTCTTCGCCGAAACTGTTCACATTCACACCAAAGCTCATATTCACATAGGGGATAACCTGGCCTAATCTGACCGGTCGTATTTCCAGGGTCGGCAGCACCGATACGGTGTTTTGATGTCCGAGATCCACGTCTGGCTGTTCAACGCTCACGCTATGTCGCTCCCATTCAAGCATCATTCCGACCAAGAACCACGAATTGAGACTATACAGCCCTTGAAAATTGACGAGCGGCCCAATCGAGGTTGAGGTGTTTTCCGAAAGCTGTTGAGTCAGTGGTGCAAATCCAACCCGAAAGCCGAGTACCCAACTTCCTGGTTCAGTCCCCCCGAACTCTTCTGCCAGGGCGGTGTGTGAAAGAGGGAATAAGGCGATACAAATGGCAAACAACAATCCGATTAGTTGTATTCTGAACACCTCTCTAGGCATAACCTCCCCCCTCTCACGTCAAAGCCTGTTATGTATCCCAGTCACTTGTGATCCCACTATTTCCGCACTGTAGATGACAGCAATTTGGACATCACGTGATTAGCAGAGCGCCACCCATCACGTCCATCAATTTCTACAGGGTTTCCCGCAGTTGGTCTTGAATCATCAGTGGACCCTCAGTTACAGTTCCGGGTGAAGGAATCGTTTTCGACACAGGAGGAAATCATGCAGAGAGTTCGACGGTATTTCGCTACGGCAGTTGTCAGCCTCACCCTGTTGACCGGTACGGCGCATGCTACCGATTTGGCTTGGGTTCATGAGGGAATGGCTGAAGAGGGGAAAATTACCGGCGGGTTTCGTGTGGGACCGAGTTTCACGACTCAAAGTTCCGGCGTGTCGACCGTTGGGCCACTCGTCAACTTCCAAGGCATGTTTGGGCTCAACAAGTGGTTTCGGGTTGGCATGATGGTGGAGTGGGAGCGGCACGGGGTTGATGCAGGAAGTGGGGCAGTGAATACCATTTCGATACTTCCGGTTAATCTTGAGTATCGTCCTGGGCATTTTGGTCCGTTCGTGCCGTATGTTACGACCGGCATCGGCGTGAATGTGAATACGAATAATGTCGAGAATACGTTTGCTTGGCGAATTGGTGGAGGCATGGACTATGCCCTGACCAATTTAGTGCCGAGTGCACCGAAAGGCCTCATGCTGAACATGGAAACGGCCTGGAAGCGAAATCATCCCGCGAGCGATGGCTCCACCATCGGCCTCCTCTTCGGCGTACGCCATACGTTCTAATTCCAACAAGCCACGTAAACGAACAGTGCCGCAAGCGATAGTCCTTGCCAACCTAAATACTCGCAGGCGTCCTGTAGATTCCCCCGCTTGGAAAGGCGGGGGACTTTTTCTTCGGTGCAAGATCGACTTCAGACTTAGCTGTGGGCGCTAGAGTCGATCCCAGGGTACGTTAATGGGAATGAACGAGCCGTATCCGCCGCTCGCGTTTTGGCGAGAAGAAGACTGCGATGAAAAATAAGGTGGTCGCTAAAAGGACGATGGCCGGCCCTGAGGGCACATCCCAAAACGCGGAAATCAAGACACCAGCAATCGAGGTGAATATCCCGATCGTTGCGGAATACAGAGTCAGTGTTGCAAGGCTATGTGTGAGTTGGTAAGCGGTCGACGCCGGAATCAGGATCATGGCAAATACCAAGATCGCTCCGACGGTTTTCAGTGAGACCACCACCGTCAAGGCGACCAACGTCAGGAGGAGAAAAAATATTTGGCGTGCAGGGACGCCGGAGGCTTCAGCCATCTCTTGGTCGAACGCGATAAAATAGAGTTCTTTTGAGAACAGCAGGAGGAGGCCTAAGACAAGGACGGTCAACGCTCCGATGATGCTCAGTTCCTCAGGCGTGACCGATAGAACGCTGCCAAATAAGTACCCGTACACCTCGGCATTGTAGCTTTTCATCAATCCAATGAAGAGAATACCCAATGCCATCGTCGTGGTATAGAGAATGCCGATGGAGACATCCAGCTTCATCCTGCCCCGTTCTTCAACCCAGCCCGTAATCCAGACTGTCGCAAGACCGAACACAAGGGCCAGCAACAGGGGAGGCCATCCCATCAAGTAGCCAAGCGCCACACCCGCAAAGGCAGCGTGGGACGTCCCGGCGCCAACAAATGCCAGCCCCCGCAGCACAACGAACACGCCGATAACGGAGCAGAGCCCACCCACCATCGCGGCGGCGAGGAGTGAGCGTTGCATGAAATCGTAGGCGAGGAGATCCAACATTGTCTGAAGTCCATTCCTAGTGGTGATGATGGTAATCTTCGACGATGACGAGATCTTTCTCTGTAATCACCAGCTCTTTGCCATAGACCTGGTGAAGAATCTCCGGCTTGAGGACCTCCGTGGGGGGGGCGGCGGCGAAGAGTCTGGTTTTGAGAAGAACCAATCGATCGACCCGTGAGCGAATCATATTGATGTCGTGTGTAATCAAGAGGACGGTCAATTTGAGTTCGTCATGCAGCTGTTGCACGAGCTCGATGACATTGTATTGGGCGGTAATATCCAGGCCGGTTGTTGGCTCATCCAATATTAAGACCTTGGGCTGTTGTGCCAAGGCTCTCGCAATAAAGACGCGCTGTTGTTGACCCCCGGACAATTGCCCAAGGGAATGATCCTTGTGGGAATCCATTCCCACCTGAGCCAGGGCGTCCTGCGCGATGTCACGATCCTTCCTCCCTGGACGCTTGAACAGGCCCAGCGCTCCGTAACGACCCATCATCACTGTTTCAAGGACCGTCACCGGAAAATTCCGATCGACGACCCCTTTCTGCGGGAGGTACCCGATCTTGGCGCGATGGTGGCAGCGGAGTTCGTCGCAGGCACAGTCGAAGATATGAAGATGTCCCTCCACGGGGGCAAGAAGCCCCAGCACGGCACGACACAGCGTCGTTTTGCCTGATCCATTTGGGCCGATGATTCCAATGAACTCGCCCTCGTAGATAGCCAACGAAATGTCTTTGAGGGCGATGAGCCCGGGAAACCCGAAGGAGGCATGCTCAAAACAGATGATTGGCTCGCGGGGATCTGACACGGAATCCGAAGCTCCTTCCGGGGGTCGTCTGATCAAGGCAACGAGGTCGTTTCTATTGCGCCGGCCAATTGGAGCACATTATAGCGAAGCATGTCGAGGTAGGTCGCCGTTCCCTCCAAACCGCCTGGCATCGTGGTCAAGACGACGACGTGCGCCTTGGTTTCCCTCGCCAGTAGCTCCGGGAGTCGCTGACTGAGTTGAATTTCGGATACGATCACCTTGATATTCTCTCGTCTCATCTTCTGGATGAGAGCTTGCAGATGAAGGGCGGAGGGTTCTGTGCCAGACTGCATGTGGATCGTGCCAACAATGTCGAGGCTGAATCGCTTTGCCAAATAGGGCCACGCTGGATGATGTGCGATGAATCGTCGGTCGGAGAGCCGCTGGGTACGCGCGGAGAGTTCCTTTTGCAATTGAACAAGCCGCTGAAGATAGGCCGCTTGATTGGTTCGGAATTCCGTTGTATGACTTGGGTCCACTTCAATGAGAGCGTCGGTAATGTGGCGCAGCATGATGATGACATTTTCAGGGTCCAGCCAGACATGGGGATTCCCGGCTGTCCCGTCGTGGTGTGTCTCTTCATGTGCATCCGTATCGTCTTGAATCAGCTCGACCCCGCGAGAGGTTGTAACCACACGTAACGATTGGCCACCCGCGTTCTTCACCAGCGATGAAACCCACACCTCAAGTCCCATGCCGATCTCCAATAACAGTCTGGCCTTCCGGACTGCGATCAGATCGGTGGGTTTGGGTGAGTAGGTATGCTCATTTTCATAGCCGCTCAACAACGAGGTGACTCGTACATGGGGGCCACCGACCTGCTCTGCCAAATCCTTTAGAACCGGAATGGTGACCACAATCGGAATCGGGTCGCGAGCTTCCGTCACGGTGCCAAGGGGTGGAAGGAAGCCAGTTAGCAGAGCGAGGAGAAAGAAAGAAGATAACTTCCGCACATGAGTGAGAGGAAACATCGGCGGGGACGGTACCATCCGCGTCTGACGGTGTCAACGACGGCGTGAAACGACAGGATACCAGGAGGACACTGTTCAAAAGAAACGCCCTCAGGATATTCAATAAAGCCATCTTTCTCACCCGACCACCCCGGCGCGCCAAGACGCGCCCTTCACCGAGCAAGGCCGCCGCGAGCAAAGTGGCGAAGCGTACTTTGGGTCGTACGTTGAGCCCTCTAATCGATGCGAGAATGCCACTGGCGGACCGTTTCAACATCCTGTTAGGCCCTGTCCATTCGCCTCCTTGACCGTACACGAAAGTTCGATTAGCGTAGCACTCTCATGAGCCGCTCAGCCTTCAGGCGATTGTGAAAGGATACCGGAGATGAACGTTGTCGGATTGATGTCAGGAACTTCAGCCGACGGAGTCGATGCGGCGCTGGTGACCATTGCCCCCCAGAAAGCCGGTCTCAGAGTCGAGATGATCGCGTTTCATTCGCTTTCCTATCCGCGTTCGCTGCAGCAACGCATTCTCTCTGCATCGGTGTCGGGAACGGTGACGGATATTTGCCATCTGAATGCGCTC
>JANPKE010000484.1:0-4659 GCA_031425875.1 Nitrospirota bacterium | reverse complement strand
TGCCGAGGGCAGGATGTGAGAGGACGTCACACGTAGAGGAGGAGGATTATGGCGCGTCGCATGAGAGGGGAAAACAGGGGACTGAGAGCCATTGGGCCGAGTGAATCGGGAGCCACAGCTGGTGGACCGCTCGGCTCCCGCCAAGCTGATCGGCGGGAAGCGTCTTCCGCCGGATCAACAAACGGCAGGTCGGAGGATTGGGCGGAAGGAGGGGAGTCGCTGCATCAACGAATCGCCGAACTCGCCTATGTTCTGTATGAACGAAGCGGCTTCCAGGATGGGAAAGACTTGGAGCATTGGCTTGAGGCAGAATGCCAAGTGAAAGCGGTGCGTGGCCTTGCCGCGTAACACATACAGAGGAAATCCTGGGCTCCTCTCTCGATTGCGTCTGGGCTGTCGATGATCCGATGTCAGATCGAGATGCCTCCTGTTGGGTGGCAGCATGTTCACGGCTCAAGAGGGGCCCTCGCTGACGCCGGATCATCGATTCATTGCGGAATGCCCTATTCTTTCCGCGTATACACGATCTCCATCATCTTCGTTTCTTTGTGTCCGTGGTGTGCGCCGTACATGTCGAAGGTCTGATGATTGGGATCGATGAGCGTCCATATGGCGCGATGGGTCATCTTGCCTCCGCCTGGTTCAGGATGTGAGCCTTTGAGCGTGATGGTCTTGCCGTCTGGGCTGGCCGTCCCTTCCATAAGGAAAATGCCGGTGGCCATCGAATCCATCCAGGCCGTCACGTATTTCTTGCGGAGGTTGTCATACGAATCGATACCGACACCATTATACGGCTGGCCCATCATCTGGCCGTTGTATTCCTGATACAGAAATCGTCCATCCAGCAACATCTTCATCTCCGCCGTGCCGGTGGATTCCGTGGGTGGCTTGCCAGGCTCCATCCATTCCTTCGTCTGAGTGGTCCAGCTCCCGGCCAGAGCAGCGAATTGCTTGTGTGGCTCGCCGGGCGTGGCTGCCTGCTTCCAGAGCTCCATCATGGCCTGAGGGTCCATTTGCTTGCCCTGCTTCTTCTCCTTGGCCAGAGCCGGTGAGATGGTCAACAATGAGATGATTGCAAAAGTTATGATACGCATAGTGGCCTCCTTGTAGTTGATTAACTTATGTACAATGTGACGAGATCTGACATCAGGTGTCATGTTCGGTCAATGCCTTCAGTAAGGAGAAGGAGCGGCGAAAGCGTCTTCCCTTCTCTCAACAAGTTTTTGCGGAAGATCGCGCAGTCATGAAGACGGGATCTACCGTCAGCCTCGCCGCCTCGATGGTGGCGACGTCGATCTTTTGCATGGTCATCATTGCATCGAACGCACGTTTGGCCTCATCGCCACCTGCCGCCATCGCCTCCATCAGGACGCGCGGCGTGATCTGCCAGGAAACGCCCCATTTGTCCTTGCACCAGCCACACTCACTCTCCTGGCCGCCATTGCCGACAATGGCGGTCCAGTAACGGTCGGTCTCCTCCTGGTCGTCGGTCGTGATCTGGAACGAGAAGGCTTCATTATGCTTGAAGGCGGGACCGCCGTTGAGACCGATACAGGGGATATTGGCGACGGTGAAGTCCACCGTGATTACCTCGCCCGCCTTGGTGGAGGGGTTATCGCTCGGAGCGCGGCAGATCACGCCCACGACGCTGTCGGGAAAGGTCGCCGCGTAGAAACGCGCGGCATCTTCGGCATCGGTGTTATACCAGAGACAGATCGTATTCTTCGCAATCGTTTTTTTGGCCATGTCGTCTTCCTTTCTTTTGCGCAATCGCTAACTTTTCATTCTGTCTGCTTTTACCAAGTTCTCCTTCACCCTAAACTTCACGATCTGTTTGATCAAGGTGTAGGGGATGGGTTTATCCAGTGGAAACTTTGCGGTCGCTTTGCCACTGAGATATCCAGAGAGCTCCTTCTTGAATTGTCGACGAAGAGTTGCCGTCATCGGATATAGACCGATGTGAGCTTTGAATCCGGCGAAGTAGATCAATGGGCCGTTCAGCGTGGATGCCGGGATGCCATAGCTGATCATCTCCGTCGCTCTTGGTGCGGCCCGTCTGATCGTCGCCCGTATCTTCCGGAGTCTGGTCTGAACGGACGCGGGGAATCCAGCGATATAGTCGTCCATTGTCTGTGGAACTACTCCGGTCCTGCTCATCAATCTCTTCCCCGAATGATCTATCTCAGAATGACAACATGATGACGGTGTCTTCGAGTGCTCCTCATACCGATCGTAGTGTTGGACCCAGTCCATCGTGTGCTTGGTGTTGCATGTTAGCCTCCTCTACTTCTCACCGTGCCCCGGGGACTATGCTTCGACCACGACCTTGAAGCCGCCGTAAGCCATGCGTTTCATATCGAACGGCATCGATTTCTCATCGCACAGTCCGTTCATGCGCAAGTCCTTCATGACCTTCGCATTGACGCGATCACGATGGGCCTTTGACTTGTACACAATCCAGGAGAACACGATGGTCTCCTCAGATTTCGCCTTGGCTAAACGAGGGAAGGGCACGCCGAACTTCACCGTAAGGTCGTCGCCGGCACATTCGCGGTATTCCAGGGCACCGTGCTCCCGCCAAATCTTGCCGGCCTTCTTGGCCATTTGAAAATAGGCTTTCAGGTTTTTCTTCGGTACAGGCAACACAAATCCATCGACGTACATGTGCATGCTCCTTTCTATCTCTCGGCAAGCGCTTTGAGATTGGCCAGCCCGTCCTCAAAGTCTTTGCCGACCATCTTATCCATGTTCATCATGAGATCCATCACCTTCATCATGAACGGCTGCGGACCGTACATGGCCCACGTGACTTCTGTAGATCCGTCTTTAGGGATCAAGGTGAACTCGGCTTGGTTGTGCGCTTCAAACGGTTTGAAGAAATCCAGCTTGATTGCAATTGTGGAAGCAGGAACGGATTCAAGTACTTCCATGCGTCCCGTGCCCACATCTTTGTTGCCATCCCATTCGAGCACCGTCCCTTTATCCTGCGGTGCGCCGCTATGCGCTTTCTTCATCCCAGGTCCTTCTTCTCCCATGGTGACCATGAGTCCCAGGTGTGAAAGTCATTGATGAGCCCAAAGACCTTGTCCGGCGACGCATTGATGCTCACTGTCCGTTGAACGCGGAACGCATCGGGTTGTGTCGCCGTATAGATCAGCAGCGTAGCAATCAGGACGGTGATGGTGAGAACGATGACCTTCAGCATGACATCCTTTCTCTCATTTTCTGGTTAGACCCTGGTCCAAGGTCTCTTGGTGGCTTCATATTCATATAGTCGAACGAGCGGGATAAAATCGACAGCCAGCTATCCGCCTGCCATCGCTCCCACGATCAACAAGGGTTCGGCTCCGTTTACCACGGCGGCGGGCAGGAGAGTATCCGTCGCGTCATGTGATACATCCTGTTCGCAGGCGAAGAAGCGGATGAATGGGCGGCGGCGTTTCGTCGTGTGATCGCGGATGGTTCCTCGCAGCATGGGATACTGGGCTTCTAAGGCATCGAGTACCGAGTTCAGCGTCGCCGGATCGGCCACATTCAGTCTGATTTCACCATCCGCCCGGGCCAGTGTTCGTAAATGTTGCGGCAGAATTACCCGTACCATCTCTACTCCGTCATTCGTGAATCGTCGTTCGTATCCTGTCCCAAGCAGCTCCACCTCAGCACTTCAGCCGAGGGTTTGAACCTCTACCGATAGCACTGCCGGTAGATCCCGCACGATCGGCGTCCATCTGTCTCCACCAACGGCTGAACCATAGACCTGCCCGCCGGTCGTGCCAAAATAGATGCCGCAGGGATCGAGTTGATCGACGGCCATGGCATCTCGCAGGATGTTGACGTAGCAGTTCTCTTGAGGCAACCCTTTTGTTAACGCCTCCCATTCGTTTCCGCCGACCTTGCTGCGGTACACGCGCAACTTGCCCTCCGGTGGGTAGTGTTCAGAATCGCTCTTGATGGGAACGACGTATACCGTGTTCGGTTCGTGCGCATGCACGGCGATCGGAAATCCAAAATCGCTTGGTAGGTTGCCGCTGATCTCGTGCCACGATTCGCCGGCATCGTCGCTACGCAACACATTCCAGTGCTTTTGCATGAACAGCACGTTGGGGCGTGATGGATGCATCGCGATGCAGTGCACACAGTGGCCGACTTCTGCATCCGGATCGGGCAGTTCATATTTCGACTGCAGGCCTTTGTTGGTGGGACGCCAGGTCTGTCCTGCATCGTCACTCCGAAATGAGCCGGCTGCCGAGATGGCCACGAACATGCGGTCCGGCTGTCCGGTATTGATCAAGATTGTATGAAGACACATCCCGCCGGCACCCGGTTGCCAGAGCTGACCTTTCGCACTGCGCAGTCCTGCGAGTTCCTTCCACGTCTTACCCCCATCCGTGGACTTGAAGATCGCCGCGTCTTCGACACCGGCATAGACCGTATCTGGATCAGTCAGCGACGGTTCAAGATGCCAGACGCGTTTGAACTCCCACGGGCGCTGTGAACCGTCGTAATGTTGGTGTGTCGTGAGCGGCTTGCCGGTTTCCGCAGAACCATCATAGAGAAACATGTTGCTCTCGCCTTTCGGCATGCCATCCGCTCCCATGAGCTCTTCTGGTCTTGTTCCGGGCGGATTCCAGGTCTTGCCCCCGTCGTCCGACCGCTGGA
>JANPKE010000483.1:0-8620 GCA_031425875.1 Nitrospirota bacterium | reverse complement strand
GGTAATGAACGTGGGACATCGGCGCATCTTCACCTACTATTGCTCCATAGCGCTTCGCAAGATTTTCACCATCGACAAACATCATGATGTGAGTTTCTGCACGAGTCGTTGCCCGAAAAAACAGTGGCATGATCTCCAATCTCCACTTGCTTCCATTTGGTAACTCCTAGAGCAGGCCACGTTTCTGCAAGTAGTCTGTATCGATGCTGATGGTGGGTTTAGGAAGCTGACCGCGCTCTTGGAGCAGGCGCTCGACGTACTTGCCGATGAGATCCGACTCAAGATTGACGGGATCATTCACCTGCTTGAGGCCAAGTATCGTCACCTTCGCCGTGTGCGGAATGATGGCGACGCTGAACCCGTGCTCGGTCATCGCATTGATCGTGAGGCTGATGCCATCGACCGTAATGGAGCCCTTTGCGACACAATAGCGCAGAATCTCTGGAGGCGCTCCGATGGTGAACACGATGGCATTGCTGTCCTGCTGCCGGCTGCGAATGACACCCACGCCATCCACGTGACCGGCCACCAGATGCCCACCGATGCGTTCGTTGAGCTTCATGGCCCTTTCTAGATTGACCGGCATTCCCACAGCGAATCCGCCGAGCGTCGACACCGAGAGTGTTTCAGGCGAGACCTCTACGGAAAAGTCGCGTTCGCTTCTCGAGACGACCGTGAGACAGATTCCGTTCACGCTCACGCTGTCACCGATCTTCAGGTCGTCCATCACGGTCGATGCCAGAATCGTGAGTCTGGCTCCCGCAAGCGATTTTCTCAGAACAGTCACGGCGCCCATTTCTTCGACGATGCCAGAAAACATACAAAAGCCCTCGGATGATGGCCGCCGGTCATGAACCGTAAGTCAATGACTCCAGCGACCGAAAAAGTTTTCGCTATCCCATTATAGCGACTTCGTCCTATTTCTTCCTCATGGCCGACCAGAAAACAACAGCTGCGGCAAGCTGAATACCGGCAATGACCATGAAGGCGCCTCCATAACTCATGCGCGCGATCAGCAACCCAGCCAACAGCGGTCCGCTTGCATGCCCGATATCCATGATTGTCCCTTGCATGCCCATACCAGCCCCCAGCCTTTTAAACTCGGAACTGTCCGCCACAAGAGCTGAAGAGGACGATGAGACCACGGCTTCACCAAAGCCAAAACCAGCCGATAGCATCAGTAAGAACGGGAACATCGACACGTGTGGGATACAGACAAAGGTTCCGGCGCAAATAAGCAGGCCAAGCATAATCAGCGGCTGGCGACCGACTTGATCTGAAATCCGTCCCATGATTGGCTTAGAAAAGAACGACGTGCAGGCTTGGACAGAAAACAATAGACCGACTTCACCAGGGTTCAATCCCGCTGAGACCCCGTACAACGGCAAAAACGCCATCAAGGCTCCGTTCGCGATCATTTTGGCGGCGTCCGTCATGCTGGTGATCAGGACTTTGTTATTTTTGGCGACAGCGGCAAACCCCTTCCACATTTCGGACAGCACAACCGCCGTCCCCTGTTCCTTCCTCTGCGGCACTGCGACGTCGAGATGAAGGCTATAGAACAACACCATGCCGATGCAGCCAAAAACGCCGGCTGTGACAAACGCCGTGGAGAACCCTGCAGCATGGATGAGGTACCCGCCGAGAAAGGGGCCCAACAGCGAACCGGACTGCGTACAGGCCGTATAGGTCCCCAGCGCCGCGCCACGCCGTTCCCGATAAAGCTCCGCTACAGTAGCCAAGGCGCTTGGAGCGAAGATGGCTGTCGCGAAGCCATGAAGAAACCGTAGCGCCGTCAGCGCGTCCAGGTTCGTAATGAAGGGATAGAGAAACGGCGGCAGTCCGAACGCCACCACGCCGATCCGCAGCAAGAAGCGCCTTCCATAGATATCGGAGAGGGCGCCTGAAGGCAGCTTCAGCAAGACGCCCGTTAAGGTCGAAACGGACACGATCAGACCGATCCGTTCCGGGCTCGCACCGAGCGATTCAGCGAACAAGGAGAGCGCGGGCATCCGCACCATGTTGTAGCTGATGAAGGAAAAGATGCCAACTGTGCAGATCAGCACAAAACTGCGCGAGGTTGTCATGGAATCGATCTGCCGTCCGACCTACCTGTGTCGGTGCCCTGTTGGCCCCTTAGTGCCTGTTTCAGAAACGCCACGTGAGGTTCCGGTAAAGACGGAAGATTCGCCAGTTCAGACAACACCCGTTGTGGATCCTGCCTCATTATCATCCCCAATCGATCGACCGTCGACACTCCTTTTTGCAACCGACTTGTCACAACCCTAGAAACCAGCGGATGCAGGAGGGACACCAACCCTGAAAGAACACGATTATCCAGCTTGGTGTACGCCACCAAGGTACTGTCCGTCGCTTCATTCCCGTTCGCATCTCGCACCACACCGATCCTGAGAAAGACGACCGCTTTGCCCGTCACATGAGGAAGCAACCGGCTTTCATGCGTGCCCTCCAGAAAGTAGATACGGGACGTGGGATCCTCGTACACCAGCTCCACGATCCCCTTCGTCCCATCACCGTCATCGCCCCAGAAGCGACCGGGTCCTCGCGCTTCCGACTGGTACCGGCCAACATTCAGGCGCCGGATCAACGCCGCGGTCAACGGAGGGTGATCCAGGAGATACTGATACATCGATTCAGATAGGGCGGCTCGAATAGGCCCGACCTTACTCTCCGTCGTATTACTCTGGATGATGCCTTGTAGTCGACAGGCCCAGACAGGATCCACTCGTTCGATGGCAAATGTGAGCCCGGCATGATCGGGGGACAACGTGCATGCTTCTGCCCGGCCATACCCGGCGGACACAAACGCCCCCATGCCAATCCACATAACAAGCAGATGCGTCACAGGACCAGGCTGAAGCCGCCATGCGGAGATCATGACGCCGGCTTCGTGATGGCGATCGTGAGATGAACGGAGAAGAGTCGCGCAGGGTCTTGGCGCAGTCTCGCTTGTCTCAACAGGGTTTCGACCGACGGTGTGACGGATCCTTCGAACGAGAGACGGCCGTTCGTGACCACCGTGAGCGGTTTGGAGAAATCGATCAACTGCTCGTTCAGGAATAGGCTATACCGCTGAACGTGCTCAGCCTTCACCTCGATGCGATTGTTTCCGGCGATCGACGCGTCAATCCTGGCATACACCCGACGCTTGATTCGCTCGTCGCGTTTGTCTACCAAATCGTCAGAAAATGCCGCAATCGGATCGGTCGAATCAAGTCGGACCCAGTTGAACGGTTGAAAGTGGCTCCCGTCACGCACGACGGTCAGGCTTGTCGGTAACGGCTCGCGGCGCTGGCTATTGAACCAGGCGATAAGATCGGGCAGCTCTTCTTTGGGGAAATAGTGACCTCCAGCCATGGGATGCTCACGTTGATGCTCGCGATACACATGCGGATAGCCCAGCACCTCCAGCTCTCGGGTGATCGATCGGCCCAGATCCACCGGCATCACCTGATCCTTGGCTCCATGAATAATATAGACGGGTGTACTTCGAAGATTCGCCAAAAACGGCATCAGCACATTGTCCAGTCCACTCGCCATGGGCGCGAGGCCAGCAAACAAGGGCGCATGATGCATCCCGATCAGCCACGCACCGATCCCACCATTGGACATGCCCGTGAGAAAGATCCGGTCGGGGTCGACGTGATACCGGTGTCCGGCTTGCCGGATCGTCTCCAACACCAGCTCCTCAGCGCGCCTGGTAAACCACGCGCCAGAGGGATAGGTGGGGCAGGCCAAGAGATAGTCCTCACCCAACCTGGTTCGCCATCGCTCCAAATATTCTTCGCCTGTAAAACCGAATCCGTGCAGGCACACGACTAAGGCATAGGCTCGTGAAGCTTGGTACGTCGGTGGGATGAACAAGGACAGCGGGTAGGTCTGTCCACGGACCGCGATCTGTTCGCCGGGAAGATTCCCGACCGGTTGGTTCTGATAGGTTCGTTCAGCCCTTAGAATCTGCGAGACGGTCTCGACGGACGCGCGTTGATCGGAGAGAATTTGCTGCAACAACTGACCGGCTTCATTACTGTCAGGGGTATCAAGAAATTGCAAGACGAGTGAGGCAAGGCTTTTGATGGTTGGTGCGGATACATCCGCAAAACTGGGAGCAATGACGCCAACCAGAACTATCGACAGCATGATAGGTCCTACCCAGGCAATCACAGATCACCTTCCACCACAACATCATGACCGACGGACCGTGTCACGACATGCCGTAACTTGATCGCACCGGCCAGCCGTGCCGGACTTTCACCTCCGATTATACCCTTGGCATTTTGGCCACCGAGCAGCAACGGCGCCATGTAGAGGCGAATGCGATTGACCAACTTGTCTTTGAGGAGCGCCGCATTGATCTCGCCACCTCCTTCGACAAGTACGGATAGAATACCGCGCCGACCGAGTTCTTCGAGCAATGCGGGCAACGAGACCCGGCCCTGCAGAGCGGGCAACGTGAGAATCTCTATGCCTTTCTTTTGCAGGGCCGATCGTCGAGCCGCTGAGGCTGCAGCAGTTGTGGCAATGACCGTTTTGGCCTTGTCCCGTTGTGCCAGAACCTGTGCCTTGAGAGGAGTACGCAAGCGACTGTCGACCACAATGCGAAGAGGCTGCTGCAGTGCGAGTTTTTCGAGCTGCGGTCCCGTTCTCGCGGTCACCGACGGATTATCCGCCAGAACTGTTCCGACTCCAACCAACACCGCATCTGCGCTACGGCGAAGTTGATGGACTTCTCGACGGGACGCCGCACTTGTAATCCATCGCGACTCCCCTGTTGCCGTGGCCAGTTTTCCATCAAGCGTCATCCCTGCTTTGAGCGTCACGTAGGGACGGCCTGTTTTCATCCAGTGGTCATACGACTTGTTCAGTTCGTCCGCCTCAGAGCGGGCCACACCAACGGTGACCAAGAGTCCAGCCCGCCGAAGCGCTGCAGCTCCTTTTCCCTTTACGGATGGATTCGGGTCCTGCATCGCAATCACCACACGGCGGATGCGAGAGCGGAGGATTTCCGGGACACAAGGCGGAGTCCGCTTCTTGAGATGACAGCATGGCTCAAGCGTGATGTAGAGTGTCGCCCCTCGGGCGCGGTCTCCTGCCTGCCGGAGTGCGAGAATTTCTGCGTGAGGAGTTCCGGGTCGGAGGTGAAACCCCTGCCCGATGATTCTGCCTTGACGAACCACGACAGCTCCAACCATCGGATTCGGACTTGTCGTTCCTTGGCCCTTCGCCGCGAGACGAAGCGCCAGGGTCATATAGTGGAGATCTCGTGTACGGTCCGTCACCGTTTCTTGCGGCTACCTAAAGGCGTCTTGGGCGTCGGCTTGGTCCGCTTTAAAGACTTTGAGACCTTCGCAGATTTCACCGTCTTGACACGCGCCGTCACGGCTTTCTTAGGTACTACTGGTGGCTTGGCGTCTGCTTCGGCAATCGCAGCCTGTGCCGCCGCCAACCGCGCAATGGCCACACGGTAGGGCGAACAACTCACATAGTCCAACCCGATCTGATGGCAAAACTCGACGGACCGTGGATCACCACCATGTTCGCCGCAGATGCCGAGCTTGATCCCTGGCCGTGATGTGCGTCCGCCTGCGATGGCCGTCTTCATCAACGACCCCACACCTTCCCGATCGAGCGTGGCAAATGGATCCGCGTCCATGATCTTCACCGTTCGATAGTGGTCGATGAACTTCGCGGCGTCATCGCGGGAAAATCCGAAGGTCGTCTGGGTCAGATCGTTCGTCCCGAACGAGAAGAACTCAGCCTCTTCGGCAATCCGTTCGGCGGTCACGGCAGCGCGCGGCAACTCGATCATCGTCCCGACAAGATACGACAGTTTCACGTTGTAGCGCTTCATGGTCTCTGTCGCGACTTCGCGGATAAGATCCTTCTGCGACTTCATTTCCGCCACCATGCCCACCAGCGGAATCATGATCTCCGGAACGATCTTCTTGCCTTCCTTCGCCAGCTCGCAGGCCGCCTCGATAATGGCGCGTGCCTGCATACGCGTGATCTCGGGCATCGTAATGCCCAGCCGACACCCGCGCAGCCCCAGCATCGGATTGAACTCGTGCAACTCTTCGACACGCGCCAGCAACCGACGCTGCTCTTCCAGCTTGGCGCCGTCCGCGCCGGTCAACTCAAGCTGGGCGATCTCCACCATCAACTCTTCACGCTTCGGCAAAAACTCGTGCAACGGCGGATCGAGCAAGCGAATGGTGACCGGAAACCCTTCCATCTCACGATACAGCCCGATGAAGTCCTGCTTCTGCAGCGGCAACAACTGCTCCAGATACCTTTCCCGATCCTCTTTCGTCCTGGCCAAAATCATTTTCTGCATGATCGAAATACGGTCTTCGGCAAAGAACATATGTTCTGTGCGGCAGAGCCCAATGCCTTCGGCGCCAAACCCTCGGGCGATCTTGGCCTGGTCCGGCACATCGGCATTCGCCCGCACTTTCATCGTCCGCACACTGTCCGCCCATGAGAGGATGGTGGAGAAGAGCTGATATTTTTGCGACTTCTTCGCATCCAACTTCCCCTGCACCACCTGAATAATCTCGGATTCCATGACGGGAATGTCGCCGTCATACACGTTACCGGTCGATCCGTTCACGGACAGATAGTCGCCTTCCCGGAACACTTTTGACCCGATCCGCACCGATTGAGTATCGATGACTTCGATCGCTTCGCACCCGGCCACGCACACTTTACCCATCTGTCGCGCCACCACCGCCGCATGGGACGTCATGCCGCCTCGCGCCGTCACAAACCCGGACGCGGCGTTCATGCCATGTATATCGTCGGGGCTGGTTTCGTCACGAACCAGCACCACCCGCTGCCCCGCCGCCTTCATTTCAACGGCGCGATCCGGTGTTAGGGCGATCTTTCCGGCCGCCGCTCCAGGTCCAGCCGGCAATCCCTTGCCCAATGGGGTTGAACCCGCTTCAGATTGGGTATCGAAGATCGGATAGAGATACTGCGCGAGCTGATCCGGACCAACCCGCTGCACCGCCTCGCGCTTGGTGATCAAGCCTTCATTGACCATCTCGACGGCAATGCGCACGGCAGAAATACCGGTGCGTTTCCCGACACGCGTCTGCAACATATAGAGCGTGCCCTCCTGGATCGTGAATTCCAAGTCGAGCATGTCGCGGTAATGTTTTTCCAATCGCTTGTAGGTATGTTCGAGCTCTTTATAGGCGGGAGGCACGGTCCGACCCAACTCCGTGACCGGCAGCGGCGTCCGAATTCCGGCGACCACATCCTCACCTTGCGCATTCATCAAACACTCGCCGAAAAACTTCCGCTCACCTGTATTGGGATCACGCGTAAAAGCCACCCCGGTGCCACTGGTGTCGCCCATGTTCCCGAACACCATAGCCACAACGTTGATCGCCGTCCCCCAGTGATCCGGAATACTGTTCAGCCGGCGGTAGGTGATCGCGCGCGCGCCATTCCAGGATAAAAACACCGCGTCGATCGCCAGCTTCAACTGCTCATTCGGATCATCGGGAAACGCGTTGCCCGTTTCTTCCTTGACCAACGATTTGAACCGTTCCACGAGATCGCGCAACGCGCGCGCATCAAGCTGGGTCTCGTGTTTCACGCCCATTTCTTCTTTCTTGAGATTCAGAATCGCTTCGAAGTGTTCGCGTGGCACACCCATCACGATACTGCCGAACATCGCCACAAATCGTCGATAGCTATCCTGAGCGAACCGGTCATTTCTGGTCTTGACCGCTAACCCTTCCACGGTCTTCGTGGTGAGACCGACGTTCAGTACCGTGTCCATCATGCCTGGCATCGAGGCACGAGCCCCTGATCGGACTGAAACCAGCAGTGGCCGTTCAGGATTTCCAAACCCCATTCCCATTGAGCGCTCGACACGTTTGAGCGCCTGCAATGTGGCGTCCCACATGCCGGGTGGATACTTCTTACCGATTTTGTAATATTCGATGCAGGCTTCTGTCGAAATCGTAAACCCGGGTGGGACTGAGATCCCCAAATTGGTCATCTCGGCCAATCCTGCGCCCTTTCCCCCCAGCAGCTCCTTCATGTTCGAGGTACCCTCGGCCTTACCATCGCCGAAATAGTAGACGTACTTCTTTGCCACGTGACTTCTCCTTCCCGGAAGAGTGCGTATCAATGAACAGGCGACGCACGACGACCGTCGGTTGATTCCAGACGGAGCCGATAGCGGTTCACCAAGAACCACTTCGCCCATACGCCACCGATGATAATAGCGGCGACAAACAGCATCAGCATCAATAACCGGTAGTCAGCTTGAATACCTTGATCGACGTAGTATTGGCCGTCAAGCCCCTTCTTGAGCTTCGTGTCGGGCTGAAGAGAATGGGTCGTTCCACTCGGGTCGGAGAGATTCAGCCATTCCGAACAGAGTCGAACAGGTTCATTCGCTCCAGGCAATGATTGCCACGTGATTCGAAGACACACGTCTTGCTTCGCCTTGAAGAAATCTGGGGTCTTCACCAAGTCGTCCAGATTAATACCGCTGAGTGCAAACCCACTGAGAAGAATGGCATTGCAGAGCACCATCAGGGCCAGCGAGACCGCAAGAGAAAATCGTCGGACCTTGTCCGCC
>JANPKE010000482.1:0-3889 GCA_031425875.1 Nitrospirota bacterium | reverse complement strand
CATCGCATGGTGGGAGAAGGGGCAACGGGAGACCAACTGGCCAAAGCTTATTTGGCTGAACTTCGGCAGCAATTTGGCAAAGCTGTGAAAGTACCGGAAGAGTTTCAATGGGAGTGGCTCATGATTCCCCATCTCTTCGCCAGTCCGTTCTATTGCTACGCCTACAGCTTTGGCAATCTGCTCGTACTGGCCCTCTACAGAATGTACAAGGAGCAAGGGGAATCGTTTGTCCCACAGTACCTGGACTTGCTCGCCACCGGCGGATCGCAATCCCCTCGAGATATTCTGAGCAGGATGGACGTGGATATGACGTCCGGAGCGTTCTGGCAATCAGGATTCGATACCATTCAGGACATGGTACAGCAGCTGGAAGAGACGATGTAAGCCACTGGATCGACGGTTGCGGCAGAAGCACTGACCAATCCTGGGTCGGTGAACGATAGAGTGACCAAGAGGTCACCCCGGCGAAAACGCTCTGATAGCTTGGCCGCTTACTACCTCATTCTCACAATTCGCGTTGCAGAACATGGCGAGGCGTGGCTGTAGACAGTCTGCGCGGTGAAGTCTCGCCTTGACCATGTCATTGCGAGTACCTCAGGTCACCTTTCACAGATTGCTCAGTTGGTTGATAGCCTTGATTTCATCTTCCTCCAAGGCTCGCCATTCACCCAGGTTGAGATCGCCCAGGCGAACTGGTCCGATGGCGATGCGCACCAGCCGCAATGTGGGATGGCCTACTGCAGCCGTCATGCGACGAACCTGACGATTCAGCCCTTCATGGATGGTGACCTCTAACCACGCCGTCGGCACGTTTTTTCGAAACCTGATGGGCACGGGCCGTTCTGGCAATGGTGGCTCCGTATCTAGCACCCTCACCTGCGCCGGTCTTGTTCGCTTTCCAGCAAGCAGCACGCCTGTGCAGAGCCGTTCGACCGCTGGTTCATCTGGAATCCGTTCCACCTGCACCAAATAGACTTTCGGCAATTTGTGTTGCGGGTCGGTAATCCGGTGCGCCAACGCTCCATTCGAAGTCAAAATCATCAGTCCTTCGCTGTCCTGATCGAGACGCCCCGCCGCATAGACATGAGGGACGGTGATGTAGTCCGCCAGCGTCGGCCTTCCTTCTGAATCGGTAAAGCATGGAAGCACCCCATAAGGTTTATGAAATGCGATGGCACGTATGGACATACCCTTTTCGAACCCTGCCTTTATGGTATCAATCCTGTCGTATCGTGCTTCAGGGAAATATCCGGAAGATCTAGCCCCTTGCAAGGTCGCCTTGGCGCTTTTTCGTAGGTTGACAGCATGTCCGGCCTATGGCATACTGAGAATGCTTCTCATAATCGCTCACTGGAGCTGGTATGTACGTTTGCCTGTGTAATGGTATTTCCGAATCAGATGTCCGTGAGGCCGGGCGAGCAGGATGTGTAATGCCCTGTCAGCTGAAGTCCAAGTTTCGACTCAAGCAGACCGGCTGCTGTGGCCGGTGCGCAAAGAATATTCATGAGTTTGTCGAGATTGCTGTCCAGGGAGCCTCGACCAGCTCAGTCAAGCGCTAACAGGGTGCTGAAAAATTCTGCCAGCGGCGTTCTCGCATCGTTCAGAGACTCACCGTACGGCCCAGAGTACGATTCGCCTCTTCACTCGCTGCGGCTTTGCTGAACAGCCTTTTTGAACACCCTGCGAGATATCCGTTACCACCCCGCATGTGTACGAGCCACCTCAACGTGGAGATGCGGCCTTGATGAGCCTGGCCACCTCAGCTATTCGCACGCCTAGCGCTTTTGCCTCAGCAAGTTCGGTCTTATCAATCCCAGGGCTCTCACCTTCTGTGGTCGCCGACGCTCCAAATGCACCGCCGCCACTCACCACAATCATTTGATTTCCCAGCATCGCGGCAAGAATGGTCAACAGCGTCACCTCTTTCCCGCCCGAGATTTGCCCTCCCGTGGCGAAGGCCGCCCCAACCTTATTTTTCATCTTGAATTCTGGAAAGACGCCGAACTTGAACTGCCAGTTATCGAAGAAGGTCTTCACCTCTCCTGACATGTTCGACCAATAGACAGGTGACCCGACGACGACTGCGTCGGCGGACAACAGATCCTCTGCAGTTACGTGCGCAACGCGCTTAAGGACGACCTGCGTACCTGGAGCCGATTTTGCCCCGGCCACCACGGCTTCCGCCATGCGCTCGGTGTTTCCTGAGAGTGAGTGATAGGTAACGAGAACCTTGATCGAGAGCGAGGCTTCGTCGGCCCAAGACCGCGACACGCAGCCAGTGCAAAGAGCGACCAACAGTAACGCGACGACCAGGAGATGCCGTGATTCACCAAGGAAAGAGATCTGCATGAGGCCTAATGACACGACGTTACGAGCTTGATGGAAGAACAGCGGGAGGCGTTACTGCCGAAACGTCTCTTCCTCCATATGCTCTTCAACCGACACTTCCGTCAACGTTCCACGGTAGGTACAGCGGTGGCACCGGATTCGCCACTCCTCGATCCACTTTTCCTGTACATAAGACTGCCTACAGGTAGGACAGACGAACACTCCTTTTTTATAGAGCACTCGACGCTTTTCTTGCATGGTTTCCTCTTAGTCAGCCCCAGGCGAGGATGGCACAAGCGGCGAGACGATTGCAAGATTGCGGAAATCAAATGCCCTCTCGCCAACAGCTCAAGCAAATAGCCTTCTTGACTGCGAGAGAATCGATCATTACGATACGCGGATGCGCTGGAGATTCTCTACGTGGCTCGTGCTCTCTGCCGTGATCACAGTGGGATTACTAGCCGGTGATATGCGCGTGGCCAGAGCCGCTGGAGCTGAACTCGCGTCGATTCAAACTCCTTCCGGCACTACCATCAAGGCCGAAATCGCCGACACGCCCCTAAAACGCTCCGTCGGACTCATGTACCGGGACCACCTCAAGAAGGACCACGGAATGCTCTTTTTCTTTAGCCAACCCCAGGCCTGGACCTTCTGGATGAAAAATACCAAGATCGCGCTCGATCTCATTTGGATTGACGGCAAACAACGGGTGACGCATATCGAACGGAATGTCCCGATTTGCACGAAGAGCGATGATTCCTGTCCTCAGTATCGCCCGAACAGTGATGACGCGATGTATGTCCTCGAAATTGCGGGCGGGACGGTTGACGGGTACAAGATCGAAAAAGGATCGAAGCTGCCGTTCGGCCACCCTTGAGCCCTGGCTCCGCAACACCAGCGATCATGATTTTTCGCGCCAAGACCTCAGCCGCCTGGCCGTCAGGACACCCTCCACCCGTTCAACGGCTTTGAGCACTCGGTTGAGATGACTTGTGTCGGCTATCTCGACCACGAAGTCCAACTCGGCCTTCCGATCTTCTCTGGTAATTATTTCAGCACGACTGATATTCGCGTCACATTCAGCGATCGCCGATGACACATTCGCCAGCACTCCCGTCCTATCCTCTGCAATGACCGCAATTTTGACCGCATGTTGACTCGACGTGGCCGTATCCCACTCCACTTCCACCAGACGTTCTCGATCATAGTCCAAGGCTTCGAGGTTAGGACAATCAACCGAATGGATCGTGAGGCCCCTCCCGCGTGTGATGTATCCCAAGATCTTGTCTCCGGGAACGGGATTGCAGCACCGCGATAATTGCATCAACAGATCGCGGCCACCCTTGACTTGGACGCCCGGCTCCACCCCTCTCGTACCGACGACTTTGGGAACGCTGACCGGGTCTGGTTGAATGGACGCTCCCGCCGATGTGGGAGCCACTAATCGTCCGACAACTTGAGCCGTCGCGACGTGGCCAAATCCCACCGCCGCGGCCAACTCGTCAATTGTGGCGTAGCCTTCCTGTTTGGCGACATCGAGCAGCGCATCCGACTTGAAGAC
>JANPKE010000481.1:0-1646 GCA_031425875.1 Nitrospirota bacterium | reverse complement strand
GCTGTCTATTGGGCTCATCCAGGGTGCAAATCAAGTTGGATCCGCAACCGTCCTTCCCGGACCACCGCGTCAACCGGCTCCGTTGCCTCCGATCGAGTCCGGGTTACTCGACGAGATGCCGTAGGTGCACGAGCTCGTTGCCCCTGCCTTGTTGTATTTCCTGCAACAGCATTAATTGTCACTGGCAATGGGTGGATTGACCGATGTTTCAGAATCTATCTTCTTCGCCCTTGACGATCGCTGCCGGACGTTTGTGAAACGATGTGCAGCCGTTCATGGCTCATAGGCCAGCTGCCAGGTCATGGCCAGCACGTATCGTGCGGTGGATGTTAAGATTCCTGAGTCAATGGTCTCGGCAGTATCCGTTGGTTGGTGAAAATGGGGATGCACCCCTCCACTCACCACAGTGACGGTCGGCACGTCAGCTTCTTTGAACGGCACATGGTCACCGCCGGGGAAGAATCCGTAGAGATCCAGTTTGTCATGAATGCCGGCGGCCTTCCCTGCCTCCAGAACGACCCCTTTCTCTAACCCTGTCACGCCGACGGTAAGCCGTCCATTGCCGACACCCGCATGGTCGATGTTGATCATGGCCTTTGTGGTGTTGAGGGGAATGATCGGCCGGGAGGTATAGAGGCGTGAGCCGAGCAGGTCGCGCTCCTCGCCACTAAATGAGATAAAGAGGATCGTTCGATAGGGACGCACGTCAATCTTAGTGAGTGCTCGTGCCACCTCCAAGATGACTGCCGTTCCAGAGGCATTGTCATCCGCGCCAGGGAACAGCACCCCTCCCGGACGACCGAAGTGATCCCGATGGGCTCCGACAATGACGGTTTCGGTTCCGGTTCCAGGGATCATCCCCAGCACATTGACCAGGAGGCCGTCCTCTGTTGCAGTCTCCCAATGAAGCGAGGCCAACCGGTCAGTGCCTGTGGCCTGTGATAAGGCTGCCTGGTTCATGCGTTCCTGAAGCGTGCGTAGTTGATCTGGAGCGGCTCCGTTCAACTCGGTGAGAAGTGCTTGGGCGAGCGCCGTGCTGATCCAGGCGCCGGGAATGGCTTGACCAGGCGGCAACTGTCCGTAAAAGGCGCTGGGGCTACCAGTCACGCCTCGGCGGATCTCATAGGGGTGGAGTATAGGACCGGTCGCCGTCAGATAGCCGACCGCTCCACGTTCCCGGGCAAACCGAACTTTATCGGCGTGGCTGACGGCTCGTGGGTAATGCTCCGGCTTGCCTCGCAGAAACAGCACGATGCTGTTGTTCACGTCGACTCCGGTATAGTCGTCGATGCCGTGTGCCGTATCGACAATGCCATATCCAACGAACACGATTGGGGCTTGGATGTCAGCCGATGGAGCATCAAAGATTGGGAGATAATCTGAGCCAAGATTTCTGGTGGCCAGATGATCTGGGGTGCCGACTCGCAACGCCGGATTTGGCGCCATGAGGGGAGTAGGGATCACGGCTGTCATTGCGCCTGATGAGGTGCCGTCCTTTTCGCTTGGGAAAGAGGGTGTGAGTGAACGGTTGCGAATGAGCGGCAGACTCAGGCCTGCCGAGAGAAACTCTTGCGCCACCCACTGTGCTGATCGCAGGTCGTCAGTCGTGCCGCTTTGCCTCCCATTGAAGGCTGGTCCGCTGAGGG
>JANPKE010000480.1:0-2529 GCA_031425875.1 Nitrospirota bacterium | reverse complement strand
CATCCGTCGTCGCAGGAAATCAAATATCCCAGCACCAACCACGGCCCCGAAGATCACCGAAAGGATTATGTACACAACAGTTGCAGTAGAAATGGGAGTCACCCCCTTCTTGAAAACAACCAGACCCTATGAGCTCAACCTAGTGCGGACACCCCGCCACAGGACGAGCAGAATAGACGCGAATCACGATGTGAGGGGAAGAGTAGAAGGGCCTTAGGAGACCGCGAGTCGTCTCGCCTGGAACCGCAAGAGATTGTCAGGATACGATGCCATACTCAGAAAGTTTCTCTCTCTGCCCTTCCTTAGCCGTCTGTTACCAGACATCAGCCATTGGAGAGAGCCAGCTATCGAAACAGGCATGGCGGGTAGATACTCATTCCGTCCGGCAGGTATTCGCCGAATCGCTTCAGTTTCAGAAACTGGCCGCTGGGCGCCCACTTGACGTCGCCCGCGCACGACCCAAACCATGAGCATCCACCGAATGAACACTTCGTATCCCATCAAGTAAACGTTCTCTGTGGTTTTCTTAGCACTCGTTTCCAGGAGATCAACAATCGCAATATCAGCCTTCCTACTCATCTGCACACTCCCTTATGTACACGATAACAAAGGGACTCTTTGAAAGCAAGGCGAATCTCCGCTATCGAAAGAGCGATGTCGGCATCTGCTCATCGATCGATTCCATCAACGTCACCATCCGCCGTTCGACATCAGCTTCCCCTTGGACCCGCTTTTTCTCGGACTCAAACAGCTGATGAGCCAGATTGATCGCCGTCAGCACCGCTAATTTCGATGGGGTCGTCGTCTTCATCCCTTCCGCTAAATGTTTCATATGATCGTCGACAAAATTGGCCAGCCGCCGGACATAGGCATCATCGCCACCTCCCGTGATCGCGTACCGTTGACCATAAATTTCAACATCAATGGTCTTAGTCAATGGCCACCTCCTTAGGATCTTCGACACCTTCCAGCAACTCCATCTCATTCATGACTTTTTCGATCCGCGCCTTGATATCCATCCGTTCCTTTTCCCATTGGCGATTCGTATCATCCTGCGAAGCCAACCGCGCGCGAGCCGCCTTGAGCTCTTCCTCTAAGAGCGCGTTCTTTCGCTTATACTCTTGGACAAGCTTCACCAGGTCACGAATTCTGGTTTCCAATGCATCAAGTCGATCCAACGACATAATCAGCCCCTCTTCGTTATTGCCCCTACGGATTGTGGCGCACTATAAAAACTTCACAAGATCTTGTCAAGAAACGGCTTTTTGGATCCCAGCTAGACGCAGATATTCCCTATAGCTACGCAAGACCCGTTTGACGTATTGCCTGGTCTCCTGATAGTGGATCAGCTCGACAAATTCATCCTCACTCCGCCCCCGATAGGTTGCCGCCCAGGTTCCCACCACGAGCGGGCCGGCATTGTACGCAGCGATCGTCTGCACGACATTGCCGGAAAACTGCGTAAACAGTTGCTCGACATACCGAGCCCCGATCCGGATATTCGTCTCTTGATCAAACAAATCTTCTCGGGAGACGCTTGGAAGACGGTGCTGTTGAGCCACGGCATTGGCGGTGGCGGGCATGACCTGCATCAATCCGATCGCCCCGACGCGAGAGACGGCTCTCCGATCATATTGACTCTCCTCCCGAATGATTGCCGCAACAAGAAACGGATCAACCCCGTTAGCTCCCGACAGTTTAATCGTAGGAATCATTCCCGTGGGATAGGCCACGCTCCACAATCCATCCACGACCACTCCACCAGTTCGCTCTAACTTTTCACGGAATCGAGACCGCACCAGACGCAAGGCATGATGGTAGGCACCGACCTCATTCAACATGATGGATAATGCCGCCAACACCTCGGGGTCACGGCTATATCGATCTGTCAACGCGCCGAGCTCTCTCGCGGCATCTTGCTCAAGACCGAGCGTTCTGAGTTCCACCGCCCGCCGGTACGCAGGGTGGAGCTCGATCTGCATCCGGCTACTTGCCTGAAGGTCCTGGCCCGGCGTCTGCGTGACTTCAGAAGCAGGCGGAGTGGACGAGATCGCGACGACTGCGCCTTCCTGTTTCGTCTGACCGGGAACCGACAGGTCACTCTGTTCGCGCGCCAACTGGCAGTAGTAGGTGTGCGGAAACCGCTGACAGAGCAGCGCAAATATCTCCTTTGACTTCACACTTTCCACATGACCGTAGGAACGTGCAATCCAATACAGGGCTTGTGGCTCTAGATCGCTGTCCTTCTGATCGACGATCTGCCGCCACACGCTGATCGCCTCCTGATAACGAGCCGTTCGGTAGAGCACCCACCCTTCCCGCCATTGTGCTTCAGTTCGTTGAGAAGCCGGTTCTCCGAACTTCGCCACCTGCCGATACCTCGCAATTGCCTCATCGAACCGTGCCTCATCCTCCAGCCAAATCCCGGCAAATAGATTGATCTGCCCTTTCTGCTCCAGAGTCACCGTTCGCTTTGGGAGTGTCCGGCACAGATCCAAGAGCTTCTCCCCGAGTCCCTGTCTGAGATAC
>JANPKE010000479.1:0-4551 GCA_031425875.1 Nitrospirota bacterium | reverse complement strand
CTACGGGGTCGAAGACAGACAATCCCGCCAAGACCCCTCAGATTTTCGCTCCCTAGCCCCTTCACACATCAATGGTTGCGGAATCCCGTCTAGCCTACTCGTATGCGCAACGGAGATCGTGATCTGAAATACAACACACCTCTCGATTCTGATCGCATAAAAGTCTAAGCGCCTGAAGGTGGAGAGAAAAACCGGTATGTCTGGGCACCTACAGAAGAGATGGAGCAGCGGTCAAAGGCAGCAACCCCGACCCAGTATCCCAATACGACAAGGAGAGAGAAATACCGGAGCGCCTGGGTCAATCTATTTGGTCGAGCGGAATGCCTTCCTCAATCAGCATCACCGGAATGTGGTCGCGGATGGGGTAGAGAATCTTCCGATCGGAGCGAATCAAACCACCGTCAACCTCGCCAGACACGGGGCGCTTCCCTGCATTCTTCAATTCGCCACGGGCAATTGTAGCATTGAGTCTCTGAATGACAGCATCTTCGGCCAGACTCACTGCTTGTTTCGTTTCCGGGCAACAGAGGATTGCCAAGAGTTCTTTATCAATACTCATGACCGTCAACCTCCCGCTGTGTGATGGCAACTAGAATAATCGATAGCCATATCAAGCGCAAGCTGCCAGAAGGCACTCCTCATCCTCCGGTATATCTGCTACACTGAGCGTGCCTTCCTCGAGGATATGCCGCGATGATTAAAGCCTTCTCGAAGACATGCATGGCTGGCCTCATCGTGCTGGTTCCAGCCTGGGCGACGTTCTTGATTCTCAGGACGCTCTTTACGACACTCGATGGCTTGGTTGGACGATACATATCGGATCCTCTTCCCGGCCTCGGACTGCTCCTCTTGATCATCCTTCTGATTGTTGTCGGCCTCATCGCTGATCATGTCATCGGGCAAGGCGTGCTGGCGCGGCTTGAACAACGCATCGAAAAGATCCCTCTGGTACAGAGCATCTATCTGACATTAAAAGGAATGACCGACGTCCTGAATTTTCGCTCTCGCTTCGGGCGCAGCAAGGTGGTCGCCTTTCCGTTTCCGCGCGATGGCTGTTGGGCGCTTGGATTTGTGATGGGGACGGCGCCTCCGTCCGTTCAGGTCGAGCAGTCTCACACCCTTTTCATGGTTTTCGTTCCCACCGCGATTCATCCCTTTACCGGCTTCCTGGCCTTCATCCCGGAACATGCGCTGCGGGCAATCAATCTTCCGGTCGAAGACGCGATGAAAATGGAGTTTTCCGCTGGGTTCTATAGGCCACCAAACGGTTGGCTTGACGCATCACCATCGCGCCTCACATGATCTATGGCGCGTGAGAGCATCCAGATCAGACCAGCGACTAGGGACGATGCGGACACCATCGTCGAGTTCAATAGGGCCATGGCACTCGAAACAGAGAATCGGCAGCTCGATCTGCCAACATTGCGCCAAGGCATTCGCGCATTCTTAGAAAACTCCGGTTATGGATCGTATATTATGGCTGAACTTCCAGAAGACAAGAGCCGCAAGCCGGTTGGCCAGCTCATGATAACGTACGAATGGAGCGACTGGCGAAACGGGGTCTTTTGGTGGATCCAGAGCGTCTATGTCGCTCCGGAGCGGCGTGGCAGGGGGGTGTTTCGAGCTATGTACGATAATATCTCGGCCAAGGCGAAAAGCGATCCGAAAGTCTGCGGGATTAGGTTGTACGTGGAACGGGAGAATCGCAGTGCTCAAACCGTCTACCAGCGAGTAGGACTCGTTCCGTCTGTCTATACGGTCTATGAGCAAGATTTCGTGCTGGGGCATGAGGCCCTCGAAAAATAGACAAGGAGTTCACATGAAAGTCGCTCACTATGTGCTTGGTATCGTTATGACTGCGTTGTTGCTTCAAGGCTGTGCTTTCAGTCGAGGGACGGTCGGCGACGATGTCAAAACTGAGATGGTCGCGACCATCCAGAAAGGGACGACGACGAAAACAGAAGTGGTCAACCTGCTGGGCGCACCAGATCGGCTTCTGCAACTCAACGGACGGGATGTCTTTCATTATTATCGTTATGATGCAAAGGCGGGAAGCCTGCTGCTGATCCTCCTCAATTTCACGCGTCTTTCAGTGAAGAGTGATGACGTGTTTGTCATCGTGAATCGTGACGGGATCGTCGAAGACGTGATTTCATCGAAACGCACAGAGAGTTTGGGCTTTAGATTTTGGCCATTCGGGGAATGACATGAAGCACGTGGGGAAAAAGACCATTCCCTTACTGGTGGCGGTCATGGTGTGTCTGCCATTCATGGGGTGTAATGTGGCTCGCGTGACCCTCAACACCACCCTTACTCCAGAGAGCGTCGCATTTATCATTCCGGGAAAGACGACGTTAACCGACGTCGTCACCAGGCTCGGCGCACCAGATACCATCACAGATGCTGATTCAGGGCTTGTTGCAACATACCGGTTCCTCGACCTGAAATACTCGCGGGTCAATTTGGGATGGTTAGTGAAACCCTGGACGCCCGTGGATCCAGATCTAATCTTTTCACGGACTGGACTTGGTGTCGATGAGTTCCAAGTGTTCTGTAGTCCTAACTGGGTTGTAGTGCAGCAAGGTTTTCAACGCAGTGTCACCAGACCTCCGTTCCATCCCTATCCGTTTTAACCACATTAGAATCCACCACTCCACAATGAATTGCCGCTGTTCTCCTTCTGCGGCTATAATGACGAGCCATGGATCAGAAAACCACGGACCATCCACCGCACCTCGACAGTGACCACGCATCCTCATCCTATATCCCAGCCGATAAAGACACCGAGTTTCTCCAGCGAGACGAGCTTCGGCCCATTCGCATCGGCCTCGAACTGCTCAAGCCTGAACTCATCCAAAATGAAGAACAGATCCAATCCACCATCGTCGTCTTCGGCAGTGCAAGGTTGCAGGAGCCAACTGCTGCGAAGCAGGCACTGAAGAAGGCGGCGGAAGAAGCAGCTCGGGCGCCGAACGACCTTGGCTGCCAACGCAATGTCGCGATTGCCAAACGACAGCTGGACTTGGCGAAGTATTATGATATTGCGCGAGATTTCAGCCGCGTCGTGTCGTCGACTTGCCAGATCGATGGACGCTGCGACTATGTCATTGTGACCGGTGGGGGCCCTGGCATCATGGAAGCAGCCAATCGTGGTGCAGCAGATGTGAATGCAAAATCGATCGGGTTGAATATTACCTTGCCCCACGAACAGTATCCCAATCCCTACATCACCCCGAAGCTCAGTTTTCAGTTCCGCTATTTCGCGATCAGAAAAATGCACTTCCTCATCCGAGCGAAGGCGTTAGTCGCGTTCCCCGGAGGATTCGGGACGCTCGACGAATTGTTCGAAACGCTGACGTTGCTCCAAACAGGAAAGACCGATAACGTCCTCGTCGTATTGGTCGGGCGGACCTTTTGGGAAGGGGTAATTAACTGGCAACTCCTGGTCGACTGTGGATTGATCGCACAGACGGATCTTGACCTGTTTCACTATGCCGAAACAGCCCAGGACGCCTGGGACCTCATCGCACACCACAATGGAGTACCCACGACATGAAGCTCTCATTCTATGGTGCCGCCCGTTCAGTCACCGGGAGTAGACATCTGGTGGAAGTGCCGGGCTTTCGTATGTTGTTGGATTGCGGAATATTTCAGGGGCGACGAGAAGAGGCGGTACGGAAAAACCGAGAACTGGGCTTCGACCCAAAATCACTCAGCGCCGTCCTGCTGTCACACGCGCATATCGACCATTCGGGTGCGCTGCCGGTGTTGCCCCGACAGGGCTTCTCCGGGAAAGTCTACCTCACCCGAGCATCAGCCGATCTCGCGGGCATCATGCTCGAAGATTCCGCCCGCGTGCAAGAAAACGACTGCCGGTATGTGAATAAACAAGAGAAGCGGCGCGGGAGAACATGCATTCAGCCGTTGTACAACGGCGACGACGTCAGGAAGATTGTCAGGAAGTTTGAAGGCGCGCGATATGGCGACCAGCTTAAAATTGCCCCCCGCGTGGTGGCGTCGTTTCATGATGCCGGTCATATCCTGGGGTCCGCCGCGGTCCGCGTGAAGTATACGGCGCGCGGGAACAGCACCACTGTCTTGTTTAGTGGTGACCTCGGGCGGTCTCACATGCCGATCCTGCGGGACCCGGAGCCACCGCCCGCCTGCGATATTCTCATTCTTGAATCCACCTACGGCGACCGCTTGCACGAACAGGCCGGCGAGGAAATGAAGAAGAAAGCCCAGGACCTGATCGCCCACGCGCGGCTACACAAAAGCAAGATCATCGTGCCGGCTTTCGCGGTGGGCCGCACCCAAGAGCTTGTGATGCGGATTAAGGAGCTGGTGGGTGAGGGGCGAGTTGAGCCCATTCCAATTTATATTGATTCACCACTGGCCGACAAGGCGACAGGTGTGTTCCGGCGCCACCCGGAATGTTATGACGAGGAGACGTTGAAGACCTTTTCTTCGGATGGCGACGTCTTCGCGACGCGCTACATCCACTTCGTGTCATCATCCGAGGACAGCAAGCGGCTCAATGCTATGCGGGGC
>JANPKE010000478.1:0-4288 GCA_031425875.1 Nitrospirota bacterium | reverse complement strand
TGTTGATGATCGGCCGTTTGACCATCGTATTGAGGTCCATGAGACATTCGAAAAAGTCGGCGCGCTGCGAGATTTGATAGTCCGCCGGGCTGGTGTGATTTTCAGCTCCAACTTTTCCTGCTCCGGCAAAGATCAGCCGTGTGACGAAAAACGGCGTCAGCACCCGAGCAATCCGGTCGAACGACACGGCCCTCGAGACTAAATAATTTTCATGGTACCCGTAGCTGTTGCCCTTGCCGTCGGAATTGTTCTTGTAGAGGACATACTGTTCGCTCCCTCTCACACGAGCCAGTTCCTGAAGGCATTGGGCGAGAATGCGCTCCCCGACTCGTTCGAACGCCACCACCTCCCGGGCATTCGAGCACTCCGGTGTCGAGTATTCTGGATGAGCGCCATCGACATATAACCGTCCGCCGTTCGCCAACACCTTGTTCAGCTGCCGGTTATAGTCGGGATTGGGGCGCTCTCGCTCACCATCGACTTCAAATCCACGGGCATCCACGAGGGGATTTTCGTGCTCGTAATCCCAGAGCGCCCTTGGAGCCGGCAATCCTGGGTAATGTCCAATGACGGTGAAGGAGCCTGACACAGGGTCCATCGCGGAAGGATCTTTTGACGCAATGCCGAACTCGGTTTCAGTGCCAAGCACGCGCCAGCGATTCGTGGAGGTATGGTCTGGCATAGGCTCGCTAGAGATAGTGGCCGGTATTGACGGTTTCAATTTGCCGATGTTCGGCAGGTCCACCGCTGATGGTCCGGAGATGAATGATTTTCTCGCCCTTCTTTCCAGCGACTTTTGCCCAATCGTCCGGATTGGTCGTGTTGGGGAGATCTTCGTGTTCCTTGAACTCCTCACGGATGGCGCGGATCAAGTCGTCCGAGCGCAGGCCGACTCCCTCTTGCGCGATCACGCGTTTCACGGCAAATTTTTTCGCGCGTGAGACAATGCCTTCGATCAAGGCTCCACTGGCGAAGTCCTTAAAGTACAGCACTTCCTTTTCGCCATTAGCGTAGGTCACTTCAATGAACTTGTTTTCCTCACTGGCAGCGTACATTGTCTCAACCGTCAACGCCGTCAATTGATCCACGAGTGCCTGTCGATCGCCTCCATGCCGTTCCAGGTCTTCGGCGGCAAACGGGAGATCCGTCGAGATGTACTTCGAGAAAATATCCTTGGCAGCCGTGGCATCTGGTCGTCCCACTTTGACTTTGACGTCCAATCGTCCGGCGCGAAGCACTGCCGGGTCGATCAAATCCTGGCGATTGCTCGCCCCAATGACGATGACGTTGCGCAATCGTTCAACCCCGTCGATCTCAGAGAGAAACTGCGGCACAATGGTCGATTCGATATCCGAGGACACACCAGTCCCACGAGTCCTGAAGAGCGCATCCATTTCATCAAAAAAGACAATCACCGGATGGCCATCATCGGCCCGTTCCTTCGCCTTTTTAAAGACTTCGCGCACCTGACGCTCCGACTCCCCGACATACTTATTGAGCAATTCAGGACCCTTCACATGCAGAAAGTAGCTCCGAATTTCCTTCCCTGCGCGATGGCCTAATTTTTTCGCGATTGAATTGGCAACGGCTTTGGCAATCAGCGTCTTCCCACAACCGGGTGGGCCATAGAGCAACACCCCCTTTGGTGCGCTGAGCTTATATTCAGAGAATACGTGCGGATGCAGGAACGGAAGTTCGACCGCATCACGGACCTGTTCCAATTCCTTCTGCAGGCCGCCGATATGCTCATAGTCGACATCCGGAACCTCTTCTAATACCAGCTCTTCCGCTTCGGACTTCGGCAATTTCTCAATGACATACCCGGAACGGGCATCATAGAGGAGATGGTCACCGACACTTAGTCGCTCAGCGAGCAATGGGTCGCCAAGCTCAGCCACCTTCTCCTCGTAGAAATGGAGAGTGACCAAGGCTCGTCCCCCCTCCAACACGTCCTTGAGTCGAACAACTTCTCCCTGACTGTCAAACCCCTTCACTTCAATCACGTTGAGCGCTTCATTGAGCACAACTTCTCGGCCCTTCCGCAACTCAGTACTCTTAATCGAGGGGTGCAGGCTAACCTTCATTTTCCGTCCCGATACATACACGTTGCCCGTTCCATCCTCGTTCAGGCTGGAAAAGATGGCATAGGCCGACGGTGGCGCTGTCAGCTTCTCGACCTCGGCCCGCAGGGCCTCGATCTGGGCTTTCGCCTCCTGCAGCGTCGCCACAAGTTTTTCGTTGTGCTTGGTTGCCTGATCGAGTTGATGGCGGGACTGATATAACCGACGGATTTCTTCCTCCATCGACTGAATCTGAACGCGAAGCTTATCGACTTCACGACTGTGTTCGTCGTTCTTGTGAATCATTTCCCCATTCCCCTCGGACAACCGGTTCGTAATCTTCTTGACGGAATCTCGGAGGGACCGGAGCCGACCGCGCTGATCTTTGCTAGACGCCATTTGGGCACAACAAGAATCGGACGCAACGTCGAATGAGTTCGTGGATCATGCGTGTGATCGGATTCTAACACCCGACCTAGAGGTGGTCAACTGCAACAGGGGATTCTACGCAAGACAGGTCAACGTGACCTGATCACGTCTCATGCCTGCAGTGCTGTGCTGAACTCACGCACGGCACCACTTATATCCGCAGACGTGAGCAGCGCGCCGATCACAGCGACTCCATGGGCTCCAGCTCGACGCACATCGCGCACCCGTTCACTTGTGATGCCTCCGATGGCAAAGATGGGGACCATCGAGTTGCGACAGACATCGGCAAGCACATCGAGTCCGAGTGGAGCACCAAATGAACGCTTTGACGGAGTATCGAAAATCGGGCCGAAGAGGATGTAGTCGGCTCCATCATGATTCGCCCGTTGAACGTCTTCAACAGAATGCGTGGAAATCCCGATCAATCGATTGGGCCCAATGAGCCGCCGGACCACGGAGACCGGAAGGCTGTTGGCACGAAGATGCACACCGTCCAAGTTCAGCGCCAGCACGAGATCGACACGATCGTTGAGGATCAACGGAACGGCTCGCGGTGCGGTCAGCGAGTGAATCTCTTGTGCCAGCGGGAGCAGCTCACCAGTAGGCAAATCCCGTTCTCGAAGTTGAATAGCCGGCACACCAGCCATGATCGCGTAACTCAGTACTGTTGAGAGGGAACGTCCTCGGACCAGCTGTCGGTCAGTAACAAGCAGCAGGCGAAAGTGTACTGGCGGCATCACTAACCCACATTATTCATGAACGCTTCTACTGCAACCGCCGATACGCCGCTGCGACCAGCTTGGCCGCGAGCTTCACGCGCCAGCGGACAGGCTCGCCCCTCGTGACCTCAACATACTGTTTCAAGTATGCCTCGATCTCTCAGGGCTCCGCGTGGCCGTCTCGCCTGGCGTCTTGGCGGTTTCGTCACGAACCGTCATGAATAATGTGGGCTAAAGGACTGAGATCAAAGTACTGAGTTCATTGGGAGCGGCTTGCGAAAACCATTTTGACAGTTCTATTCCTGCTGCCCAAACTCAGCACTCAGTACTGTTTTAAAGCATTCCTTCAATCGGACTACTGGCCGTCGCATAGAGTTTCCTGGGAATGCGGCCAGCCTTATACGCCAGGCGACCAGCATGCACGGCGTACTTCATCGCTTCCGCCATGGCGATCGGATCCTTCGCGCCAGCAATGGCCGTGTTCATGAGTACCGCATCCGCCCCTAATTCCATTGCAAAGGCGGCATCGGAAGCAGTCCCGACACCGGCATCGACGATAATTGGCACCTTGATCATTTCCATAATGATTTTTAGATTATAGGGATTGCGGATCCCGAGTCCTGATCCGATCGGTGCCGCCAACGGCATGACGGCTGGACATCCAACATCCACGAGCTTCTGAGCGACGATCGGATCATCATTCGTATAGGGCAGCACGATAAAACCTTCTTTGACGAGAATCTTCGCCGCCTCGATCAACCCCGCCGTATCGGGAAACAAGGTCCGCTCGTCGCCGAGCACCTCTAACTTCACCAAATCAGAAACGCCAGCCGCGCGCGCCAGACGGGAGTATCGAACCGCATCCTCCACCGTGTAGCAGCCAGCCGTGTTGGGCAAGATCGTATATTTCTTCGGATCGAGGTAGTCGAGCAGATTCTCCTTCGATCGATCGGTGATATTCACTCGACGTACCGCAACCGTCACGACATCGGCGCCAGAGACTTCAATCGCTTTTTTCGTCTCGGCAAAGTCCTTATATTTCCCTGTCCCGACCCACAGGCGGGACTTGAACTCACGCCC
>JANPKE010000477.1:0-4214 GCA_031425875.1 Nitrospirota bacterium | reverse complement strand
ACCATCCTGCGGGTCAGCCGGTGCTGCACAGCTGCTGATGGCGTTCAACATGGGGCTGATGCAACGTTCTGTCCCTCCGGGGGAAGTGTTGGTCAGCGCGACAGGCTGCCTCGGTCCTTGCGAGCAGGGTCCGACGGTTGTCGTCTATCCCGACAATACTTGGTATTCCAAGGTCACTGAGGGGGATGTCGCCACCATCCTTGATGAACATGTCGCGAAAGGGACACCGGCCGCGAAGCTGAATCCAGACTCTGTGTGGAAATAAGCTGAGCCTCTGATGGTCGGCTTCGAGCGGTCAGGTGAGACTGACGCTTGATTGCTTCAGCGGATGGCTGATAGGGTCACTTTTGGCACATGAGTACACCAACTCATCACGATCACAAAGACCATGCGCCCAGCTCAATTGGGTGCATGATTATTACCTGTAGTGATACCCGCACACAAGAAACCGACACCAGTGGTCAGCTGATTCGCTCGCTCCTTGAAGCGCGAGGCCATACCGTAGTCGGATATCATCTCGTGAAAGACGATCCGGCCCAGATCCAGTTGTGGATCGCGCGCGCCGCGGTCAACGACGCGGTGCAGGCCATCATCATCAACGGCGGCACCGGCATTTCCCGGCGGGATTCCACGTTCGAAGCAGTAGACGAGATGTTAGAAAAGCGCCTCGCCGGATTCGGCGAAATCTTTCGGTTACTAACCTATCAAGACATCGGCTCACCGGCGATTCTGAGCCGGGCGACTGCCGGTGTCATCAAAGGCCGTGTTCTCTTTTCTACTCCCGGCTCAGAAAACGCCGTCCGCCTCGCGATGGAAAAGCTCATTCTTCCCGAACTCGGACATCTCGTGAAAGAAATTAGCAAGTAACGGTAATGGGTAAGTGGTGAGGGGTTAGGGGTTCGCCCAAGCTTATCGAGGTATTCTAGGCTTGACGTGGTACACACGTCGTGTGTGACATTTACTTTTCCATTTTGCAGAGTCCTCGTCCACCACGAAGGGATTCACCATGCGTAAAGGTCTTCTACTGTGCTTCGTAATCTTCACAAGCCTTGTGACATTCTTTTTTGGGCCACATTCGGTGCTGGCTGTGGAGCAATCGCCGAAGGAAGGAAACCAGCCTACGCCAGTGGCAAAGAAGACCAAGCAGAAACCGCCAGCGAGTGAGGATGTGAAGAAGAAAGATGAGGAATCAAAGAAGGATGATAAACCTGATAAGCCCGACAAGAAACCTGAATGTGTTACAGGTATGAAGGCACTTTCGAGACCTTTTTCGGAACCCTGCCTACAGCCTACGCTGAGTGAGTGAGCGTGAGGTCGCTTAGACCGACGAGAAGTGGTTCGCTTCTGGAACCGCAAGCAAGCGTGGAAGGAAAAACAGGGCAACCGGTGCGACCTTGGCGGATATTCAGGGGTGGTGGTCGCGCATTCCCCTTACTCCTTACCCTTTACCCCTCACCGTTTTTAGTCTTGTGTGATCTTTGGCTCCTCGTACGTCACCTCCGTCGAAATCTTCGACTGCGCATAGCGCTTATAGTGTAACAAGAGGTCGCGCACGGAGACGACGCCGGAAATCTCCCCGTTCTTGGTGACGCCGAGATGGCGCACACCCAGGTCGGCCATCATATCCTGCGCATCATCGATCGACTGACTCCCCTCGATCGTACAAATCGGCGTCGTCATGATCTTCTCGACGGTCAACTTGCCCAATGGCTTTCCGCTCGCCACGGCACGCCGAACGATGTCGGTGTCCGTCACCACCCCAACCAACTGTTTGCCCTTCTTCACGAAGAGCGATCCCACCCGCGCCGCACGCATCGTCTTGGCGGCACTGGCAATCGACATTTTTGGTCCAACGCTCTTGGGGTTCTTGTTCATGATCTTCGCGACTGTGGACATACTTTCTCCTTTGCGTTCGGATGGACTGACACGAAAGAACGCCGGCCGCGCTCACTCTGATTGGATTCAGGGTAGCACAGAATGGCAGGGAGGCTCAAAACAGATAATGACAAGGAGAGATCGCGCACTTAACACACGAGCACGATCTTGCCGAAAAACTTTCGGCTCAACATAAGCTCCTGGGCCGCGCGGGCTTCCTGGAGAGGAAAGGTGCGATCAATCACGGCAATCAACCGTTTCTGGCCGATCAGTTCCGCCGCTTTTACCAGTTCCGCCCGCGTACCCATGTAGGAGCCCTTGATCGTGAGCTGACGGGAATAGAGGTGACGCAAGTTCAACGTCACATCTCCACCGGTGGTCGCGCCGCACGTGATCAACCGGCCGCCTTGTGAGAGTGACTCCAGGCAACTGTCCCATACCTCAGGTCCGATATGTTCAACCACGACATCGACGCCTCGCCCCTCCGTCAGCAATTTGACCCGTTCCGAGACCTTTTCCTTCGAGTGATCGATGACCGCATCGGCTCCCAAGACAACGGCCTTAGGGATCTTGTCAGCAGAACCGACCGTGGTGATCACCCGCGCACCGGCCAACTTCGCCAGCTGAACGGCCATCATCCCAACACCGCTCCCCGCTCCCATCACCAGCACAGTTTCGCCATGCTGGACTCCGGCCAGTGCAAACAGCATGTGCGACGCCGTCACGGACACGAGGGGAAACGCTGCAGCCTGTTCGAAGGGTACATGTCCTGGTATCGGCAGCACATTCTGAAATGGAACCTTCACATACTCGGCATAGCCGCCATGCATCCTAGCTCCCAACAGACTGTACGTGCGGCACATATTGTCCCGACCGGCCAAACAGAACTCACAATCCCAGCAACTGATCCCAGGCGACACAAAGACACGATCCCCCACGTTCACACGTTCCACCTGACCACCAACGTCTTCAACCACACCCGCCACATCAGATCCCAATACATGAGGCAAAGGAATGGGATAGGCAGGATTCCCCTGTCTGACCCAAATGTCGAGATGGTTCAGCGCGCACGCCTTGACCCGGATCAACACTTCTTGCGGACCGATCTGCGGCCTCGGCAGCTCTTCGTACAAGAGTTTCTCCGGCCCACCATGTTCACGAAACAAGACAGCCTTCATTGCCTCATTCTTCCCCTTCCCCCTTCTCCAGCACCATTTGAAGTCGTGGGTGGCAGCAAAGTCAACGCTCCACCACCCGCAGCGTAGTCGTTACACCGCGCGGAGTGTGAGGACGGCTTGAACTCCTCGCTGACGGGTCTCACGATTTTAAAACCTCAACGTTCCTTCCACGACCATCACACAATGCCCACCAACCTTCACACCTTGGATCACATCGTCGTCCGATTCTACTTGGACGAGAATCCGTGAGGGCCGATCGATTTCATAGCCCTGTTCGATGAGGATGTCCGTCGTCGGTCCAACTTCAACTACGCCGTTCTGAACCAGGTACGCGCCAAGTGCGCCGCCGGCACTTCCCGTGGCAGGATCTTCCAAGATTCCAATTTTCGGAGCGAACATCCTCGCGTGAACGGACGCGAACGATTCGACCGTCACCGTCGTGAAGACCATAATCCCATTGGCCCCGAACCGTTCACAGACGTTGATAATGGCCGACGCATCAGGGTTGATCGACCGGACAGCCGTCAATGTTCGCACCGGCACGATCAAGACCGGCAAGCCGGTGGATACGACTTGGAGGGGCCATTTCGTATCGGCGATGACGTGCTTCGGCAAACTGAGGGCTCCGCCGATCAGATACACGTCGTCGATGGCGTCGATGGGATCGAGAAACTCAGGTTTGGGTTGAGACATGACGACCCGCACCACGCGACTCTGTTCCGCATGCAATTCGACGGGAAACAAACCGATATTACATTCTTGCACGACAGTCGTCACCGGTTCCTGAGTCGAGATCCTCCCGATCTGGGCCAACACGTAAAACGTACCCAGCACCGGATGGCCAGCAAAGGGAATTTCTTGAGTCGGGGTAAAGATCCGCAACCGGGCCACTGCAGCAGGGTCGGTCGGTGGAAAGACGAACACCGTCTCCGAGAGATTCATCTCCCGAGCGATCTGTTGCAGCTCGTCGTCTGTCAGACCATCCGCGTCGGGAAACACCGCGACGGGATTGCCGCCGAACGGCTGGCTGGTGAACACGTCCGCTTGGTAGAATTTCAGCGATCGAGTTTCAGACATAATTATTCATTCGTGCTAGTAGAAAAAGTCCCAAGTGTTGAGTCGCGCATCGCACCTCGCGTGCACGCGGAACGGCGAATCATC
>JANPKE010000476.1:0-18254 GCA_031425875.1 Nitrospirota bacterium | reverse complement strand
TGCCGTTGAGCCGTCGGATGAGGGACAAGCGGTCGGAGCGTCGCCCGATGATCTGAAACACATCCGCGGGGTCGGGCTGGCGTTAGAACGGTTCCTGCACAAGCGGGGCGTCTTCTGGTTCAGCCAGGTGGCGACCTGGAGCCAGTCGGACATCGACAAATTCGAGTTCCTCTTACCCAACTTTTCGGGGCGTATTCAACGAGAGAATTGGGTGCGCAACGCCAAGGTCGAGTACTACAAGAAGTATAAGCAGTGGCTCGGCGACGATGGCCCCCCAAGTACAACGTCGGAGATACGGTAGCGGGCTGCGGATGCGGGTAAAACATATTTCATTTATCCCGAGAAATCATGTGGTGTGGTACATCAAAGGGGTGGTGTCGGGTAAGCGAGCACCAGCGTAGCGCCTCCACGCCGGGAAGGGATCCGAGTACAGATGTATTCAGGTGTATTAATGAATGATTGGACATGATCGATGAAAGCTGCAGGGCTTTTCCCTTCGTCTTAAGGCGGTTTGACTCCTTGAAAATCCGTATGATAGCGTACCCTTCTTGCAATTTTAGACAATCTTAAACGGTCGGGATATGGTGCCTGAGAAGGATCTGAAAGCCATCCTTGGGAAATTGAAATATTCGGACGATGCTAAGGTCATTCAACAGATGACCGAGCAAAGCAAGCAGGTCCATGCTCGCATGGCCGGCATTAAGCACAAGCTGGTGGTCATGAGCGGAAAAGGCGGCGTAGGCAAGAGCATGACTACGGTCAATTTGGCGTTAGCTTTTGCGCGGCAAGGAGCGAAGGTTGGACTGTTGGATGTGGATCTGAACGGACCCTGTGTGCCTCGCATGTTGGGATTACACGGCCAGTCGTTGACTATGAGACCTGAGGGGGCAATTCCCCCGGTCGGGCCGCTCGGGGTGAAAGTCGCATCGATGGACTTCTTCTTGGATGATGCATCGCCGGTTCGTTGGAAAGGGCCGATGGATGTCAGCCCGGTGTGGTTGGGGTTGATGGAAATGAATGTCATTCGAGAGTTTCTGGCCGATGTCGTCTGGGGTGAGCTCGATTATCTGCTGGTCGATCTCCCTCCGGGGGCCGCAGCGGACAAACCGCCGGTCATTGCGGGGTTTATTCCTGACCTGGCAGGAGCGATTGTCGTGACGACCCCATCAGAAGTGGCATCGGATGTGGTGCAGAAGTCGGTTACCTATGCCCGCGACATAGGTATCAAGGTCATGGGCATTGTCGAAAATATGAGTGAGTATCGCTGCCCTTCTTGTGGGGAAGTGAACGAGTTGTTCGAAGGCAATACCGAGGCGATGTGTGAGATGCTGGATTTGCCGCTGCTCGGACGCATTCCCTTCGACCGGACCCTCGCCCGTACCTTCGACAAGGGAGAGCCGTTGCTCGACGAAGCCTATCCGACCATTCAACGGTACCAGGAAATAGCTGGGCGCATCAGGACGCTCATCGATTACAAGAAAGTGTTGGCCGAACAACTGTAACACAATGCACTGAAGAGGAGATCCATGAAATTCGTATGCCTCAACTGTGAAACTTACATGAACTTCGAGAAGGTAGAAAAACCAGGGGAGGGCACGCTGGGCGTGTTTTTCGGCTGTCCGTCTTGCAATGCCAAGTTCTCCATGGTGACGAATCCTGGTGAAACCCAGATGGTCAGTTCCCTCGGAGTAAAGCTGGGGGGGCGCACTGTTGAAGCTGAACCGTTCGAAATGACCCGTGGGACGTTGAAGGATGAAGCGTTGGCTGGCGCAGGTCAGATGGGAGCCTACCTCAATGAGAAGATTCAGGGTGGGCAACCTGTCGCCACGGCCGCTGCGTCGCCCGCCAAGGCGCCTGAAAAAGCGAGCGGCTGTCCGTTCTCTGCGATGGTAGCTGAGATGGGACTAACGGCTAGCGGCAAGCCTGCGAATGGCGCGGCCCCTGGCTCTTCCGAGTTCACCTGGAGTGCGGATGCGAAAGAGAAGCTCGATCGGTTGCCGGCCTTCGTGAAACCGATGGTCCAGGGCAGCGTCGAGACCTATGCCCGCAAACAAGGGTTCAAGACCATCACGCTGCAAGTGATGGACGATTCGAAGAATGATTCGCCTGACGGGATGACGTGGTCACGCGAGGCGGAACAACGACTTGAGAATATTCCAGACTTCATCCGTCCGATGGCTCGAAAAGAAGTCGAACGCTTGGCAAAGGAACGCGGGGAGTCGACCATCACCGCTCAAGTGATGGATGAGGCCAAGGACAAGTTTATGAAGTTTATGTAGTTGGGAGCGACATGAGTGAGGTATCGTGAAGGCCCGTCCAGGCTTCCTGGACGGGCTTTCCCATTACCGGCACTTGTTGTTCGCAGCTGTTGTTATGAAGTGGCGGGTTTCTCTACTGCCTGTTCTGCTCCTGCTGTTCTTCTGGTTGTCCCATGTGAGCGCACAGTCATCGCTCGAGCATCATCCAGTTTCCGTCACAGCTGAGTCGACGCACGATCTTCAGGGTGAACATGGCGGTGGAGCTTGGGAAGGGTCGGCTGAAGGGGTGGCCTACTCGGAATTCAACCATCGGTTTGCCGGTCTCTTCGTGCTCCTGTTTGGGCTTGCTGAGTTAGGGTATGCGTTACGGTACCCGTTGCCTTCCTGGACTCGCCTCGTTCTGCCTGGTGCCTTCGGGGTCATCGGAGCCTATCTCCTGATCTGGAGTGACCATGAGGCGTGGCCGGTCGGCTCGCTAACCTTCATGCAGACCTTCTCAGGGCAAGACCAGGAAATCATCCAGCATAAATTTTACGGAATTTTTTTCGCCACTGCCGCGGTCAGCGAGATGCTGCGCCGAATCGGCTGGGCTCGCCACCCGGCCTGGGCGGCTCCATTAGTGGTTGGTGCCATGATCGGCGGACTATTGCTTTTTTGGCATTCACATGGGAATCATCTGGCGAATCAGACGATCGAGCTTCATCATGCACTTCTAGGATGTCTTGGCGTTGGGGCTGCCGTATCGAGTGCCATGGTCTCCTGGACGTCCGGCCCATTGCGTGGCCCCGTCAACAGGTGGGACGTGACTTGGGCAGGATTCGTGATCCTCATCGGCATTCAGCTGCTCCTATATTTCGAATAGCCTCTTCACTCGGTGGCCTCGTCATAATTGACACCTTTCTGAGGCCTGTGTTACGTCTAGCCTCTCACGAGGTAGTCGTGTCTTCGTACGCATCTCTAACCAGCTCACAACGTTCGGGCCGGCGTAGAGGAGGATCACATGGGTGGACATAGTCACTGGTCCACGATCAAACGGCACAAAGGAGCCCAGGATGCGAAGCGCGGGAAGGTTTTCACGCGAATCATCCGGGAGCTGACCATTGCGGCTCGGTCCGGTGGTGACCCTGACGCTAATCCCCGACTGCGTCTGGCGATCGCTAAGGCCAAGGAAGCCAATATGCCTGGCGATACGATGAAGAAGGCCGTTCAGCGAGGAACGGGGGAATTGCCTGGTGTGATGTACGAGGAATTTCAGTTGGAAGGATATGGCCCCGGAGGGACCGCCGTACTTCTCGAGATTACGAGCGACAACCGGAACCGGACCGTCGCGGAAATTCGCAGTCTCCTGACGAAAAATCATGGCAATATGTCGGAAGCGGGTGCCGTCGCCTGGCAGTTTCAGAAGAAGGGGCTTGTTGCAATTGAGAAGGGAAAGGTCGACGAAGACGCACTTCTTTCGTTGGCCCTCGATGCCGGGGCGGAAGACGTGAAGGTCGGTGAGAAGAGTTATGAGGTGCTCACCAGTACGCACGATTTTGAAGCGGTGAAGAAGGCACTGGTCGATGCCAAAATCGACACGGCCTTGGCGGAAATCACCTTTATTCCGCAGAACACGATCCATCTGGACGAAAAATCAGCCGAACAAATGCTCAAGTTGATGGAGATCTTGGACGAGCATGATGACGTGCAGAAGGTTCACGCGAATTTCGACATCCCGGACGAAGTCATGGAGAAAGTGGCCGCGACCGCAGCGGGATAACAAGGCCGGCCAACCAACATCGTCATGGCACTCGGATAACCAGACGACATGATCGCCTTTCTCACGGGGCGGTTGGCATTCAAGGCACCTACCCACCTCACGCTCGATGTGCAAGGGGTCGGGTACGAAGTTCATATTCCACTCAGCACCTATTACGCCCTCCCAAATCTTGACGAAGTTACCGCGCTTAATATTCACACGCATCTCCGGGAAGATGCGATTCAGCTCTTCGGCTTTCTCTCGCAAAGCGAGAAGGAGTCGTTTTTGCTCCTGACCAGCGTGTCGGGGATCGGACCGAAGCTAGCGCTTAGCGTGCTCTCGAGTTTGCCGATCACGGATCTGATCCATGCGATCCAAACCGAGGATGTCGAGAAGCTGGCGACCGTTCCAGGCATCGGCAAAAAATCGGCGGGCCGCATTGTGCTTGAACTGAAGGATAAGGTCGGCAAAATCCAGGGCGGTTCGTCTCGGCTTGCGACCGCTGACACCTCCGCCATGGATGGCCCGTATGAGGACGCCCTCTCCGCTCTGATAAACTTGGGCTATCGTGCCCAGGATGCCAAGGAAGCCTTAAAGCGGGCCACAAAGGCTGCGACAGGCTCGTTGGCGTTGAAGGAGCTCATTCGTGAAGGGCTCAAGGAGCTTGGAAGGGGGTAAGCTGATGGTAATCAACTTAATGAATGTTGCCAGACTGTTCCTGTCCAACGGATTGATGGGTATTGTGCTCGTGGTCATGGGACCACCCGCGGGGTTGGCAGAAGAGGTCTCAGAGCCCAAGAGCATCAGAATGACCTGCGGAACCTGTCCAGATGGGTATGCGACGACCGGTGTCACCCAATCTCCAGAAATCTGTAAAGATGGCGATCCCACACTCGTGCAATGTGTGCCGTTGGGAGCCAACATGCTGGGTGTGTGCGGATCCTGCCCTGAGGGGTATGCCGAAATCGGTAGTTCTTCAGTGCCTGCTCGGTGCGGGAGTAAGGATGGTGGTCGGTTGTCGCAATGCCAGTTGAGGAAAATGGAGCAGAATTTTCCGGATTCGACCCAGGGATATAAACGGTGTCCTCCTGATTGCGGCAGTGCGGCCCAGCCTGGTCAAGGGACGCTTTCGTCCCCGCCGAAGTATCAACAGATGCCGGAGGGCAAGTAGCGATGGGTGTCGCATCATGACTGAGCGGGTCGTGACCAATCGCGCCACGGACGAAGAACGGGGTCAAGAGAACGTTCTTCGACCTCAGACGCTGGATGAGTACGTCGGCCAAGAGAAAATGAAGGAGTCGCTGCGAGTCTGTATCGAAGCGGCCAAGCAGCGGGGTGAGGCGCTCGACCACGCCATCTTCTACGGGCCGCCCGGTCTCGGGAAGACGACCATCGCGCGCATTATCGCAAAAGAAATGGGCGCGGCCTTGCGATCGACGTCAGGGTTGGTCTTAGCCCATGCCGGCGACTTGGCAGCGATTCTAACCAATCTTCAGGAATATGATGTGCTTTTTATCGATGAGATTCATCGCCTGCCTGCGTCTGTTGAAGAGGCGCTCTATCCGGCGATGGAGGACTTTCAGCTTGATCTGGTTATCGGACAGGGGCCTGCCACGAGGACCGTCAAGCTTGATCTGCCGCCCTTTACGCTCGTGGGCGCAACGACCAGGGCCGGTTCCCTTACCTCCCCACTGCGGGACCGATTCGGCTTAGTCTATCGGCTGGAGTTCTATGGGCCGTCCGAGCTGGAGTTGATTGTGACGCGCTCAGCCGGAGTCTTAGGGGTTGGGATTGATCGGGCAGGCGCTGCGGAAATATCACGCCGTGCCCGTGGAACACCACGGATTGTCAATCGGCTGATTAAGCGCATCAGAGACTATGCCCAAATTAAGGCGGACGGGCATATTACCGAACAGGTGGCCAAAGAGGGGTTAGCTTGGGTCGGGGTCGATGAGGCGGGTTTCGACGATATGGACCGCAAAATCCTTCTGACGATCATCGAGAAGTTCAATGGAGGACCGGTCGGAGTGGAGTCCTTGGCTGCCGCTGTTCAGGAAGACAAGGGCACGATCGAGGATGTGTATGAGCCCTATCTGATCCAAGCTGGCTTTCTGGATCGTACCGGTCGTGGCCGGCAAGTGACTCGTTTGGCCTACGAACATTTTAAACGTCCTTCTCAATTGCTGATGTAAACCTCGGGCCTTCCAACGTTTCAAGCTCCTGATATCCAAGCGCTATCCTTGCAATAGATTCAATCGTTCCTGTAGAATTCCTCATTTGTTTCCATGATCGACTATCCCTGATGGGGATGGGAAATTCCTTCTGCAAGTAGGTGCCCGAGGCGAGACTCAGCATGCCCAAAGATATGCCTGAATATCGTAAGGAAATCGATCGGATCGATGACGAAATTATTCGATTGCTCAATGAGCGGTCTAAGAGCGTCATCGAAATTGGAAGAATCAAAAAAGAGAAAAACGCTGATGCCAACCTCCATACTGCGGGTCGGGAGGCTGAGATCATCGAACGACTCACGAAGCTCAACAGCGGCCCTTTCCCCAGCGAAGCCATCCCATCAGTCTATCGGGAAATCATGTCGGCTTCCTTATCGCTTGAGGCTCCCCAGAAGGTCGCGTATTTGGGGCCGCGAGCCACCTTTACGCACATGGCCTGCATGCAGAAATTCGGGTCGTCCGTCCAGTATGTGCCCGTCTATAGTATTAAAGAGGTCTTCAGCGAGGTTGAGCGAGGACGGGCCAATTTCGGGGTGGTGCCGATCGAAAACACCACGGAGGGTGTCGTGAATCACACCCTCGACATGTTTATCGATTCCAACTTGCTGATCTATGGAGAGATTCTTCAGGAGGTCTCACACCACCTCCTATCGAAATCTGGTCTTATCGAGGATGTGAAGAAAATCAATTCTCATCCACATGCCCTTGCTCAATGCCGAAACTGGCTCGAAACCAATCTTCCGCATGTGCCAGCGGTTGAAGTGGCAAGCACGGCGCGGGCTGCCGAGCTGTGTATCGATGAGCCCGCCTCGGCAGCTATTGCATCGGAATTGGCCGGCCAGCTCTATGGGCTGAAGGTGATTAAGGCCCGTATTGAGGATAACCTCAATAATTTCACCCGCTTTCTTATCCTGTCGCAGAAGCCGTCAGAGCAAACAGGAAAAGATAAGACGTCGTTGATGTTATCAGTGAAGGATAAAGTCGGCGCCCTCTATGATCTGCTCCGCCCGTTCGCTTCCCACGGACTCAATATGACCAAGATAGAATCCCGTCCCTCCCAGCGCAAAGCGTGGGAGTATATTTTCTTTGTGGATGTTGAGGGACATAGGAGTGAGGAGCGCGTGAATCGGGCGATTGAAGAGGTGAAGTCTCGCTGTCTCTTTATGAAGATCTTAGGCTCGTACCCGGTTCACGGCTGACCATGGCACTGCATGTCCATCCCGATATCCGATCTCTGAGCCCATACGTTCCTGGTAAACCAATCGATGAGCTTCAGCGTGAGCTTGGGCTCACCCGTGTGATCAAACTTGCTTCCAACGAGAATCCGCTTGGCCCTTCACCGAAGGCCTTGGCCGCGTTGACCGGTGCGCAGGATATGCTGCATCGATATCCGGACGGTGGTGCCTATCAGCTTCGGCAGGCCCTTGCTGATCGTTGGAAAGTGGGGCGTGACCAAGTCATTTTGGGCAATGGGTCGGACGAGATTCTCGGGTTGTTGGCCAGGACGTTCTTGACGCCTGGCGATGAAGCCATCATGGCCGATCACACGTTCGTGATCTATAAGATGGAGGTCACTGCTGTCCACGCCAAGCCGGTGGTCGTGCCTCTTGCCAATTGGACCCATGACCTTGAGTCGATGGTGCGGGCTGTGACGCCTCGGACTCGATTGCTCTTGCTCTGCAATCCCAATAATCCCACCGGGACAATGGTCTCGGCGGACGCGGTTGAGCACCTCATGGCCAACGTGCCTGACGATGTCATCGTTGTGTTCGACGAAGCCTATTTCGAGTATGTCCGCAATCCGCATTTCCCCGATGCGATGGCGTATGTGAAGCAGGGACGGAACGCGATTGTCTTACGGACCTTCTCCAAGATTTATGGACTGGCGGGGATGCGAATTGGATACGGCATCAGCACAACCGAGGTGATCGACTTCCTGAACAGGGTTCGGCCTCCATTCAATGCCAACAGTCTGGCCCAAAAGGCCGCGCTGGCTGCCTTGGGCGATGACGAGCATGTGGCTAAGAGCCGGGCCGTCAACGAGGCTGGGATGGCGCAGATGGAAGAAGGGCTGCGCGCGCTCGGAATAACTTCGATCCCGAGTGAAGCAAACTTTCTCTACTTTGATGTGAAACAGGATGGGCGACGGGTGTTCGACGCACTGCTGCGAAAGGGGATTATTGTCCGGCATATCGAGGGAGCGATGATTCGCGTCACCATCGGTCAATCAGACGAAAATGTTGCCTTCCTCCAGGCTCTCGAGAACGTCTTGGATGCAGGCAGGTACGATATAGAGTGAGGGAATTATGATCATCGTGTTAAAACCGGAAGCTTCGGAAAGTGAAGTTGACCACATTATCGACCGATTGCGGGATCTGGGCTTGAAGTCGCAAATCTCCACGGGCCAGGAACGCACCATTATCGGTGTTATCGGCGACGACCGAATTCTGCACAATCAGCCCTTGACGGCGCTCCCTGGTGTGGAAAGCGTCTTGCCGATTCTTGCGCCCTGGAAACTGGTCAGCCGTGAGTTCAAGAAGGAAGCGACGATCATCGATGTTGGTGGTGTCAAAATCGGCGCCAAAAAACTCGTCATCATGGCGGGACCCTGCGCGGTCGAGCGACTGGAGCTCACGGTGGGGATCGCCCATGAAGTGAAGGCTTCCGGAGCCGCGATTCTTCGTGGTGGAGCCTATAAGCCAAGAACCTCGCCCTATTCCTTTCAAGGGTTGGGTCGTGAGGGGCTCGACTATTTGGTTGAAGCCAAGAAGCAAACGGGGTTACCGGTCGTCAGCGAGATTCTTGACACCAGGGACATCGAACTCTTTCTGGAGAAGGCAGACATCATCCAGATCGGCGCCCGGAACATGCAGAACTTCGAGCTCCTCAAGGAGGTCGGCGCGTATGACAAGCCGGTACTCCTAAAGCGGGGCCTGTCGGCGACAATCAAGGAGTTTCTGCTGTCGGCCGAGTACATCATGTCCCGTGGCAACCAGAATGTGATGCTGTGCGAGCGGGGCATCCGCACATTCGAAACGCAATATCGCAATACACTGGACCTCGCGGCTATTCCAACATTGAAAGAGCTCTCGCATCTTCCCGTCATCGTTGATCCCAGTCACGCCACAGGCAAGTGGGATCTTGTGGCTCCGATGTCAAAAGCGGCGGTCGCCGCCGGTGCCGATGGTTTGCTTATCGAAGTTCACTCAAACCCAGAGTGTGCGCTCTGTGACGGTGAAGAGTCCATTAAGCCTTCGAAGTTCAAGGCTCTGATGGCCGATCTTCGGAATATTGCCAAAGCTGTGGGCAGAGAGCTGTAACGCCAGTATGGCCGTTCATTTCAAGCAGGTTGCCATCATCGGTGTGGGGCTGATCGGTGGATCACTCGGGATGATCCTCCGGCGGAAGGCGTTGGCTGATCACGTAGTCGGCGTCGGCCGTCGTGTCGAGAATCTCAAGACAGCGGTTGCTTTAGGCGCGATCGATCGATACGTGGCCGATCCTCAAGAGGGTGTGCGTGGAGCAGATTTGGTGGTCCTTGCGACGCCGGTCGATACCTATGAGCGACATCTCCATGAATGGGCCCAGTGCCTTGCTCCTGGTGCGATCGTCAGTGATGTGGGCAGTGTGAAAGGCACCTTGGTTGAACGCTCGGAATCGACTATGCCGGCTGGCGTGCATTTTGTGGGAGCCCATCCCATCGCCGGGAAGGAAAAAACAGGAGTCGCGGCCGGGTCCGATCAATTGTTCAAGGGGGCACGCTGTATTCTGACGCCGACAACAGGAACCGATCCGGCGGCACTTGATCGGGTGAGGCAACTGTGGGAAGAGGCCGGCTCGATTGTCTTACTGATGGATCCGCATCTCCACGACCAAATCCTAGGTGCCGTCAGTCATCTGCCCCATGTGGCCGCCTTTGCGCTGATGAACGCCCTGGCCGAGCTTCGCGATCAGCAGGTTCCTTCATTGGATCTTGCCGGCCACTCCGGAGGAGGCTTACGGGATACAACCAGGATCGCCGCCAGTTCTCCGGAAATGTGGCGAGACATTTTCTTGTGGAATCGGGATAATGTGGTGTCCTATATCGACAGATATGTACGGGCCCTGGAAGCAGTGAAGCAACTGATTAAAGCTGGGGATGCTGCCGGAATTGAGAAGTTGCTCGAACGGGCCAAAGGCGAACGTGAAAAGTTGAATCGTCCCTCTCTGGGCCACTCATGACATCATTAACGATCACCCCGGGCCAGCCACTTAAGGGAACAACTACCGTTCCCGGCGACAAGTCGCTCACCCATCGAGCGATCATCCTTACCGCACTGGCAGAAGGGACGAGTACGATAACAGGCTATTCTCAGGGCGAGGATTGTCTCAACACGCTGAGGGCCTTTCAGGGACTGGGGATTCCTATCACCCAGACTCCAACTGAATTAACCGTTTGCGGGAAGGGGTTTTGGGGGTTATCCGAACCAAGCGCTCCGATCGATTGCGGCAATTCCGGTACTGGTATCCGTCTGCTCACGGGTCTCTTGGCCGGACAGGATTTTTTCTCCATCCTCACGGGCGATGAATCGATCAGACGGCGTCCTATGGGCCGGGTCGTCAAGCCGCTGCGCGAGATGGGGGCGGCGATTGGAGGCCGTAAGGGAGGAGAGCTGGCGCCATTGGCGATTACAGGGGCAGGCCTTCACGGTATCGAGTACACCTCCCCCGTGGCCAGCGCACAGATTAAGTCGTCGATCCTGCTCGCGGGCCTCTTTGCTCAAGGGACGACTCGGTATCGGGAACCACGTCTCTCACGAGACCATACTGAGCGGATGTTTCAGTTCTTTGGAATCCCTCTTGCGAAAGAAGACGGTGTACTGGTCTTGCATGGGCGACCATCGGTTGGATGGCGAGGCGTTCATGTGGCCATTCCCGGTGATTTCTCGGCAGCCGCATTTTTCATCGTCGGCGCGACGATTGTACAGGGATCTGATATCACCATTTACAATGTCGGCATGAATCCAACCAGAACCGGCCTCCTTGATGTCATGAGAAAGATGGGAGCCGACATTCAGGTTCTGGGTCTGCGAGAAGCGGCCGGCGAACCAGTCGCGGATCTCCGCGTGAAGTCATCCGCACTGAAAGGCGTGACAATCGGTCATGATCTTATCCCGAAGACGATCGATGAATTTCCCGTGCTGTGCGTGGCTGCTTCTGTGGCGGAGGGGGACACGGTGATTTCCGGAGCCGAGGAACTGCGGGTCAAAGAGAGCGACCGGATTGCGACCATGAGCCGCGAGTTAAAGGCCATGGGAGCGCTCATCGAAGAACGGCCTGACGGGATGATCATCCACGGACTAGGCCAAGGAGGAGAGAACGGCAAGCTGAACGCGGCGGACAAGGCTCAAAGCCATGGAGACCATCGTGTGGCCATGTCTCTCGCCATCGGTGGGCTGACGGCGGAGCAGAGTATGACGATTGCTGATACGAGCTGCGTGGATACGTCATTTCCCAATTTTGAAAAGACACTCACCGATCTGTTGACCCAACCTGGGTGAGAGTGGTGGGGCAGACACTACGGTTCGAGCAGTGAGGGGACTGAGTGATTATCGCGATTGATGGACCAGCAGGGGTGGGCAAGAGTACAGTAGCCAAATTATTGGCGGCTCGTCTTGGCTACCTCTATCTTGATACAGGGGCACTGTACCGAGCCCTCGCATGGAAAACCTTGCAGTCGAGGATCCGTCCGACTGATCAGGCGCAGGTGACGACACTTCTCCCGGCTACCTCGATTCACATGCAGTTTCAACATGGCCTGGTGCAGGTCTTGGTCGATGGCCTGGACGTGACCGGGGACCTTCGTACGCCCGAAGTCACGACGGCAGCTTCTATTGTGTCCGCTATCCCCGCCGTCCGCGAATGGCTGTTACCGATCCAGCGTCAGATTGGCCAACGGGGATCTGTGGTTGCGGAGGGACGGGACATCGGCACAAAGGTGTTTCCCTCTGCACCGTTCAAGTTTTTTTTAGAGGCAGATGCGACGGTACGAGTCGCGCGACGACACCGTGAATTGGTCGCCGTGGGCCGTGGGGGGACGGTTGAAACAACGTCCCAAGATCTGTCGGACCGAGACCGGCGCGATCGGACCCGTTCGATCGATCCATTGGTTCCAGCAGATGACGCACGATTCATCGATACGTCTACCCTCAGCCCCGATCAAGTGGTGGAGCGAATGATCGCGGCGATGTCGACCGGGTCGTGAGTGGGGTTGTCTACGGATTTCTGTGGGTGTTGACGCGAGTCGTCAGCTGGATGTGCTTTCGGTATCGTGTTGAAGGTCAGGTTCCTCAGACCGGAGGGATGTTGATCGCGGCAAACCATGCCAGCTATTTCGACATTCCGCTACTGGGCTGTGGGATGCGTCGGAGGGCCTGGTACTTGGGACGGAACGACTTGTTTCCGATCCCGGTGTTGAACGGTCTGTTGCAGGCGTTGGGCTGGATACCGGTGAAGCTGGGACGTCTCGACCGAGAGGCGTTTGGGAAGGCGATCAACCTGATTCGAGCTGGTCATGTGGTGGTCATTTTCCCGGAAGGCGGTCGCAGCCATGATGGCCACCTTCGGCCGCCGAAAGCAGGTATCGGAGTGATTGTGTCCCAGACCGGGTGCCCGGTCGTCCCAGCCTACTTGAAAGGAACCTTTGACGTGCTGCCCATCGGGGCTCGCTGGCCTCGGTTGCGTCAGGTCACGGTACGATTCGGGGAACCGATTCAGTTCGAACCGGGAAAACTAAAAGAGAGGGCAGAAGCGAAACAGTTCTATCAACAGGTCAGCCGTACGGTGATCGAGCACATTGCAGCCTTAGGTCAAGTTCTTGCTCCAAAGGGGAAGGATGACCTGGCTCCCGACACACCAAACAGGCCAACCACCGACGCTCACAACGCTGAGTGAGCCCGGCGACTTCACCATCAGCACCCGACAACAGTCGGAAGAGGTAGGACGTTCATATGAGTACGGTATCCAACAGCAGTGACGCTCAGTTAGACCGCGATGCATTGGCCGCGTTGTACGAAGAAACTTTCCGGAACCTTGAAGAGGGCACGATTACCGAGGGCCGGGTCGTGGCCCTGACCAAGGACAAGGTCGTCATCGATATCGGGTACAAATCAGAGGGTATGATTCCGACTGATCAGTTTTCTTCCGAGGAGCTTCAGAATCTCAAGATCAGTGACCGGGTCCAAGTCTATATCGAAGAATGTGAAGATGCAGACGGCAATCTCGTTCTTTCCAAAGAAAAAGCCGACAAGATGAAAATTTGGGAAGAACTCGAGACCCTCTATAAGGAAGAGAAGAGTATAGAAGGGAAGATTGTCTCACGCATCAAAGGCGGCATGATGGTCGATATTGGTGTCAAAGCGTTCTTGCCCGGCTCGCAAATCGATCTTCATCCGGTTCGTGATCTAGATGGGCTCGTTGGAAAGACCTTCCCCCTGAAGATCATCAAGATCAACCACCGGCGAGGGAATGTAGTCGTGTCGAGGCGTGTGTTGTTGGAAGAAACCAGGGATAAAAAGCGGCAGACAACGCTGGCTACGCTCAAGGAAGGACAACTCATTCAGGGGACCGTCAAGAACATCACCGACTACGGATCGTTCATCGACCTTGGTGGCATCGACGGGTTGCTGCACATCACCGATATGTCATGGGGGCGAGTTGGACACCCATCGGAACTGTTTACGGTGGGAGATAAGGCCGAAGTCACCGTCCTGAAATACGATCGCGAAACCGGTCGCATTTCTCTCGGGCTCAAGCAGAAGAGTGCGGATCCCTGGACCAATGTTGCCGGTAAGTATCCGATTGGGACCAGAGTCCGCGGTCGTGTGGTCAGTCTGACCGATTACGGAGCGTTCGTAGAGCTGGAGCCGGGTGTCGAGGGATTGGTGCATGTTTCCGAGATGTCCTGGACGCACGAAGTCCGCCATCCATCGAGAGTCGTGGCGGTCGGTGATCAAGTGGAAGCTGCTGTGCTCAATGTCGACCCCGCGAGCCGCAAGATCTCATTAGGCATGAAACAAACGGCGCCCAATCCCTGGGACATGATCGAAGGCAAATATCCGGTCGGGACTCGTATTGAGGGAAAGGTGAAGAGCCTGACTGATTTCGGTGCCTTTATCGGACTTGAAGAGGGGATTGACGGGCTCATCCATATTTCCGACATGTCGTGGACGAAGCACATCAAGCATCCCTCTGAGCTGTTCAAAAAAGGACAAAAAGTGGAAGCGGTTGTGTTACGTATCGACAAAGAAAAAGAACGGCTCTCGTTGGGCTATAAACAGTTGGCGCGGGATCCGTGGGATGAGGCGATTCCAGCGCGCTATCACATCGGGGATTCAGTGACCGGCAAGGTGTCGAAAGTCGCTGATTTTGGAATCTTCATCGAGTTGGACGCTGGGGTGGAAGGCTTAATCCATGTCAGCGAATCCGGTCTTGAACCCTCTGCGAAGCTGGAAGAAAAGTTTAAGTTGCAGGATGACGTGACGGCGAAGATAATCAAGGTCGATCGAGAGGAACGCAAGATTGCACTCAGCCTTCGGGACCATCAACAGGACTGGGAGCGTAAGCAGGTTGACGACTATCACTCGACACAAGGTGTGCTGGACCAGAGTCTGGGGCGGGCGGCCAAACAGAGCCGGAAACGGTCGCAACCGGACGATGAAAACTAAATTGGTCAGTTTTGGAAACGATGTGGGATATGGTCAATGGCGGATGAAGTGACACAGGCGGAACGGCCTCCCAAGCGCCATCTACTGCGGAAAGCCTTTTGGCTTTTCGCGGTGGGGCTGGGAGCGCTGATTCTGATCAATCTCTTGTTCCCCGACCTCGATTTATCCACCGATGACCGCATCGCTCTGATTCGAGTTGAGGGAGTCATATTAGATTCTCAGACGACCATTGGCGAGCTGAAGCGATTCAGCGAAAATCCTTCCGTCAAGGCCATCGTCATTAGAATTGATAGTCCCGGAGGCGGCGTTGTGCCATCACAGGAAATTTATAATGCCGTCAAGCGGGTCAGAAGTAAGCACAACAAGGCGGTGATCGCGTCAATGGGAAGTGTCGCCGCATCGGGAGGATATTACATCGCTGCCGCAACGGATCGGATTGTGGCCAATCCTGGGACTCTGACCGGTAGTATCGGCGTCATTATGGAAACGGCCAATGTGGAAGGGTTACTCCAGAAGATCGGTGTGGAGGGGGTCGTCATTAAGAGCGGAAAATATAAAGATGTCGGTTCTCCACTCCGGAAGATGAGTACGGAGGAAAGAGGCTTGTTGCAGGGCGTGATGGATGATGTCCATAAGCAGTTTATCGAGGCGGTAGCGGAAGGCCGTTCACTCGAACTCCGGGCTGCTCAAGCGCTGGCCGACGGTCGAATCTTTACCGGACGCCAGGCTAAGGAAGCCAAGCTGGTCGACGAACTCGGCGACTTGGAAGAGGCCATTCAACTGGCTGCGGAGGTCGTCGGGATCGAAGGGGAACCGAAGGTCATTGAGCCTCGCCGTCGCTTTTCCCTTCGTGAGATTCTGGACTCGAAACTCAGCAAGCTGTTCCCCAAGTTGGATGTTCAGCCGGGTGTGAATTTGAAGTATCTTATGGCCTTCTAGCTGTAGCCATGAAGGTGTGGCGGTTATCGCGGCGAAGGGAGAGTGGATATGACCAAGGCGCAGATCATTGAAAAAGTTTCTGAGCAAGTCACCACGCTGACGAAACGACAGGCCGAAGTCGTGATCAACACCATTTTCGATTGTGTCAGGGATTCGTTGAAAAACGGAGATAAAACTGAGATTCGTGGCTTCGGCAGCTTTCGCCTGCGGGCTCGTCGAATGAAGGAAGGGCGCAATCCAAAGACCGGAGAGACGGTTGCGGTACCAGCCAAGCGGGTCCCATTTTTCAAGGCCGGCAAAGAACTGAAGGAATTACTCAATCAGCAGTAGAGATTGTCTACTGAAAAGGGAATCCATGTCAGCCTCAGATTCTTCGCAGACGAATACCACAGAAATCCACTGGACAGACGGTGCACAGAAACGAATGGAGCGCGCTCCGATATTTCTGCGTGGCATGGTCCGTCGCTTGGCCGAAACAAAAGCGCGAGAATTGGGGTACGAAGAAATCACCGAGGAGATTCTTGAGCGGTTTAAGGGACAGATGATGGGACGCATGGGCGGTGAGGCCGGTATGGCCTCCGCTGTCGAAGAGATGGCCAATGGCCGCCTTCCATGGACCGCCGCCGCGAAAGAACGGTTGGGTGCGGTACCCGAATTCATGCGCGCGATGATCAAGCAGATCACAGAGGAAGTTGCGAAAGAACGGGGACATCTTGAGGTCAACGTCGAATTATTTGAAAAGGTAGAAGCCCTCGGTGACTTACAGGATGCTAGTGGGCCAGCGATGGAATGGACTGAAGCGGCAACGGCGCTACTCCAAGACAAATTAAAACAGTCGCCACCCATCGCAATGGAATTTGTGATGGATATGCTGAAACGAGATAGTGAGGATCTGGCCAGAGAACGAGGGCTTACCCGCATCGATGAACACATCCTGCATGAAATCTGGGAAACACCGCAGGAGCGAATGGTATGGACGGATGAAGCCTGGAAACGGCTTCAAACTTCTCCTGATTTTGTCCGTAGTGGTATCCGTAAAGCAGCGGAACGGCGAGCCCGCAAGCTGGGGTTGAATGAAATCGATTCAGACCATCTGACGACGTTTCGGAATCAGGCGATGATGAAAGCCGTCAAGCGGATCCGCTCGTTCGGCTATCATGAATTGACGTTCGATGCCTTTGAAACCGCCTTAAAGAAAACCAAGCGTCTGCAGGGGAATGATCAGGCGGAGAAACGCCTTCAGGAAATCCGTGGACACTTTGCCGATCCATTGACTAAGAAGCCTGACGGCGGGACTCTGGGAGCCGAGCTTATGGATCGTTTCCGCAACTATCTCAAAGGCGAGGGTACACTCTAACCGAACGAAGCCTCCCGTCCGTCAATTCTAACGTGTTCCCCGAAAATATCGAACCAACCGGAGCGGAGCTTCTCTTCTAGTGGGCTTCCACCTGCTGGGGCCAAAACTTGTGCCGAATTTGTGGGAGCGGTTCGTTGTCTAAATTGGGAATGTCGTATAGACAACGATCAATCATTGAAACTTCGTCTTCGGTTAATGGCAGCGTCACTTTCTTCTTCCAGAACTGATCAAGCGTAAAATAATCCGCCGATTGCGGCTTCTGCGCCAACAACTCCTGCATTTTTTTGAAGCCCGGGGTATCAACGCCAGGGATACGCCCCTTGTTTCGATCATGACACCAGGTAAGAACTTCGGCAATCCCGTACATCGTGATATCAACGTTCACAATTTTGCTCATAACCTTCCTCCTAAAAGTAACGTCGCATCATAACGTAAGCGGCAGGCAAAATTCAAAGGCTGATGAGGTCCTACTGAAGATTGCGAGTGGGAAGACTGCCTCTGTATACTGGGCCGTCTGATTCCATCATCATAGGCCCATTGGTCCACAGGGTTGGGGTGTCGGAGACGGTGTGAAGATTGGTATCGAGCGGAAATCGCATGCAGCCAGGCCGCTTCTTTCCCTGCTATGGCTGTTTCTTCTCATTAGTCATGGTCTGTGGGCCTGTTCCAAAAGCGAGCCTTATAACCCACCTGATCCTTTTTATTATTTTGCCAGCTACAAGGTCGGCAAGAATCCAACCACGATTGTCACCGAGGATCTCAATCATGACTCATTCACCGATCTCGTCACCACCAATATTGCGAGTAACACCCTCTCGATATTGTTGGGGAATGGAGATGGGACATTCAGAGATCAGATTCAGCTCAATGTCTGTCAGGAACCGCGTTCCCTCGCGATGAGCCACTTCAATCAGGACCGACATACTGATGTGGCCCTGGCGTGCTCCGGTGGCGACGAAATCATGATCTTGCTCGGGCATGGAGATGGAAAGTTTGAAGAGGGACCACGTTATCCGGTCCATCGTG
>JANPKE010000475.1:0-4953 GCA_031425875.1 Nitrospirota bacterium | reverse complement strand
GAGGCGAAAACTGCCATCATAGCCACTGGAGCCTCCGCGATTCCGATTGGACTGCCGAATGAGAAGCGATTGACCGGTCATGGCGTCTCAACGTGCGCCACCTGCGATGGGTTTTTCTTCAGGGGAAAAGAACTCATCGTGGTCGGTGGTGGCGACAGTGCGATGGAGGAAGGAACATTTCTCACCAAGTTTGCGACGAAGGTCTCAATTGTCCATCGGCGCGACAAGCTTCGCGCATCGAAGATCATGCAAGATCGAGCGATGAAGAATGAGAAAATCACGTTTCTCTGGAACTCAGTCGTGGCAGACATTCTTGGCTCCGATGTGGTAACAGGGGTCCGGCTCAGAAACACAGTCACAGGAAAGATCTCCGAGGTAGCTTGCGCCGGTGTCTTTGTTGCAATCGGCCACAGACCAAACACCGCGTTGTTTGACGGTCAGATTGATATGGACGAGAAAGGCTACGTCAGGACTCATGCTGGAACAGCCACCAGTATCCCTGGTGTCTTTGCCGCCGGAGATGTGCAGGATTCAAAATATCGTCAGGCTGTGACAGCAGCCGGGTCTGGCTGCATGGCGGCGATTGATGCTGAGCGGTTCCTTGATGCTGGCGAGGGAGGGAGGAGTTAGGGGTGATATGCGCTGTGCCATCGCCCATTACCACGAACTTGCCCTCAAAGGCCGCAATCGCGACTACTTTGAGCAATGCCTCATTCAGAACATCCGGACAGCCCTCAAGGATTTAGGAGTTCGACAGGTTCAGAACCTCCACAGCCGAATCCGCATTGATCTTCCCCCTGAGGCGAACGCGGATGTCGTTCGTGATCGGCTCGTTCGTGTGTGTGGCATCGCAAACTTCTCTTTGGGTCGCCTGATTCCGCTACAGATCCCGAACCCAGACCTGGCGGCGCTCTCTGCAGCTGCCGTCGAAGGGATCAATGCAACGTCATGCACAACCTTTCGAGTCACGGCGAAACGAGCCGATAAGCGATTGGCATTGACGTCGATGGATATCGAAAAAGCCGTCGGTGCAGCTGTCTGTGAACGAACCGGCAAGACTGTCAACCTGAAAAGCCCAGATGTGACGATTTATATCGAGCTGCTGTCGAGGGAAGCCTATTGCGCGGCGGAAAAAATCGAGGGGCCTGGTGGGATGCCAGTCGGAGTCAGCGGAAAGATCGCCTGTTTGATCTCGGGAGGCATCGATTCACCGGTTGCCGCCTACCGTATGATCAAACGCGGTTGTCATGCCTCCTTTGTTCATTTCTCCGGTCGCCCATTGGTCAGTCGTGCTTCTGAGGACAAGGTGCGGGAGTTGGTCCAAACCCTCACCGCGTATCAATATACGTCGCGCCTCTACGTCATTCCCTTCGGAGAAATCCAGCGCGAGATCGTGTTGAATACACCACCACCCTTTCGCGTAGTGCTCTATCGGCGGATGATGCTTCGTATTGCTCAAGAACTCGCTCGGGAGGAACGGTGTTGGGGGTTGGTTACAGGAGATAGCCTGGGGCAGGTCGCGTCGCAGACTCCTGAGAATCTGACGGTCGTGGAGGAAGCGGCCGAGCTCCCAATCCTCCGGCCGCTTATTGGAATGGATAAGCGGGAGATCATCGACGAGGCCCAGCAGATCCGAACCTATGAGACATCCATCGAACCCGACCAAGATTGCTGCAAGCTGTTCACCCCACCCCACCCCAGCACGAAAACCAGGATCGACGATCTTCGAAAGGTCGAGCGGAGTTTAGATATCAGTCAACTCGTCAAGCAAGGGTTGGAGAGGGCGGAAGTGTCAGAATTCACTTTTCCTACCTGATTGAAGACCTGATCCCTGCGGTATCGGCACTCAGAGCATTGGTGCCGATCGCGAACATCCAAGCACGCACGCCCATCATCGAAGCCCATTGCAAAACTGCAGCGACCGCGGTAAGCTCGCCCCTTCGTCGAGCATGTTTCCCTCACCTGCTCGACCATCAATCCAGCCGACGATCTACCATAACGGAGAGGTGCGAGAGCGGCCGAATCGGGCAGTCTCGAAAACTGCTGTCGGGGTAACTCGACCGTGGGTTCGAATCCCACCCTCTCCGCCACACTCATCCATTAAAGAACCATGCATTACCTCTACATTCTCGTGAGTGAGACTAAAAGCAGGACATATACCGGTGTTACCGAGAGCATTGAAAAGAGGCTGAAGGAACATAACAGTGGAAGGGTAAAGTCCTCACGCCCCTATCGCCCATATAAAATACTGTGTACACAAGTGTCTCCAACTTTGATTGAAGCGCATCAAGCCGAACGCTTCTACAAATCAACTGCCGGTCGGCGCAGGTTGAAGCAAATGATTTCTACTCTCGAGAACGACACGCGTTAGAGTGTAACTGAGGCAACGATGTAGCCAAATCCAGACCGTTATCATATTTCATCAAGTCCCGCTCTCTCTGTTTTCTCTCTCAACACGCGTCGCAATTCCACCATCGCCAGCGTGTCTCTCTCACAATAGCGGAGTAGCGCCTCCCGTATGGAATCCCGTTCCACCCAATCGCTTTCGACAAAGACCATCCGATAGTATTCAGCCGCTGCTTGACCACCTGCTTGTATCGCAAGATCGTCATACCCAAGCGATGGTACCACTGCCGGCAACACAGACTTAATCGAGTACGATCCGTTGAAGGCGGGATGATAATAGTGGCTCTTGATGATTGAGAGCAGATCCCATAACCGCTTCACAATCGCTTTGAACGGTGATTTGAATTCCGGAAACGTCTCTGCCAACTGGCGAATGAGCGATTCCTCATAGGCCGAGTAGACCACAATGCTCCCGGTCTCACCGAGTGATTCGATGAGCGCCTCGACCCAACGTTTGCGAGGGTCCGACGCCTCACCATGAAGAAACTCCTGGTGCACCATCTCACCGGATTCAAGTTCAATATGATTGGACCACTGAACAGGAAGAGACTGATAGGGCCTCATAAAGGGAAATCGAGGCAATGCCAACATGACGGTTTCAGCATCGAGATGGTGTATGGGATAGCTGAGAGAACGAAGAATCCGACCCAATTCTAAGGAAACCCACTCGACGTTGTCCTTAACCTTTCGTTGTACATCCGACAGCCTTGTGTCATCTGGAATATCGTCGATCGTCACGATGCCTCTTCGGACAAGTTGACTCACGATCTCCTTCTTGCCCGGCAGATGATAAATCCAGCGTTGCGGTTTGTCCTTTGTACAATGGGCCCAGAAGGGACATTCGTAGGGCGTATGACAATGCTGATCAGGCTCGATCCTCGGGGCGTTCGACTCTAGCAAAAGGACTTTCATGGCGGCCAATCGTTCCGGCACCGACCCGCGACGATCTGTCACCGCTTCCGAGACGTCTTCAATCGAGAAGAGCGCCTGCAGATCAACCTCCCCACCACGGTAGAGATACCCCGTATCGATATGCATCAGACAGGTCGCATCGAGCCTCAACCCGGTTCCTAGTACGACATGGCTTTGTATGGAGAGGTCATCAAGGTGGACATCTTTCACCCTGGTTGATGATTTCACCTCGATCAATCGCCAGGACGACGATCCCCCTTCACCATTCTGTACGCGCTCTAAAATATCGACGCGCACAAGCACTCCGTCATATTCGAACGCCCCTTCGAAGATGGCGGGAATCATGGGGTCTTGAAGCAAGACCGCTGTCTCTGCGATTGCTGCTTCTCGTTGACGGAATCCCGACTTGATCAGCACACCACCGCAAAAGCGCTGCTGAGCGAGCACCCCGATCTCGGTTCCCATGTCTAAGATCGCCTGGGTCGACGCGTCAGGCGGGGTGGCCAAGACGGGATGATACATTTCCAGATAGAGCCGCTTGTGACATTGCAAGCCCGAGAGGTATTTCGATTTTGATAAGCGACGTGGTGCGAATGTCGTGGAGGATCCGTTATGAGCGTTGGCCATTGTCATAGAGTCCAGCAAACGATCAACGATTTCTCACATGGCGTCAGAAGGAACTCTGTTAGGATAGCGCCCCATGGGCAACGGTGTCACTCAGATCAGACGGTCCGTGATGACTTTGGCACTTCCCGTCACGCTGACCACGCTGCTCCAACGGGCCGAAGGCATTGTCGCCGTCTTCTTGGTCGGGGGGCTGGGTGCCACATCAATCGCCGCAGTCGGGCTGGGTCAACTACTGGCCTTCGTGGCCACGACTCTGGTCTCTGGAATTTCAGTCGGGACGAATGTGATCGTCGCCCAGTTATGGGGAGCGCGTCGCCGACAAGACGCGGGAGAAGCGGCTCGTCACTTCTTATGGCTTTCGATCGGCGTCTCGCTCCTGTTGGCCTGCCTTGGAATTGCCGGCAATCTGTTCGTCATGCAGCAACTCGGTGCGGAATCCGCTGTCATTGAGCTCGCCCTCCCCTATTCGACACTCATCTTCCTCGTGATTCCCTGTACCGTCCTCATCCAAGTCTTGTCGTCTATCCTCCAAGGGACAGGTGACACAAAGACTCCCATGTACGGACTGATCGGTGTCAATCTCCTCCATGTGTTCCTGGCCTACCCCCTCATCTACGGACAGTGGGGAGCTCCTGCCTTGGGGCTCAAAGGCGCGGCGATTGCCGTCGGCCTCGCTGAAGCGACAGGGATGCTCTATCTCTTGCTGCGTTGTCGCCCCATCTTGAAAAAATCGTCTATGCTGCGCCTGGACCTGATCCGATCAATCTGGGAAGTCGGAGCATCGGTGTCCGGTGAACGCATCGTTCAACAGGCCGGAATTTTTATCTACACCAAACTCGTCCTCCTCTACGGCACCGTGGCCTATGCCGCGCATCAAGTCGGGCTATCGATTGAATCCTTCTCCTTCCTCCCTGGCTATGGATTGGCCATTGCTGCGGCCACCATGGTGGGACAAAGCATCGGAGCCGGCAAATATACCAGAGCGAAACTCGAAAACTGGGAAGCCAA
>JANPKE010000474.1:0-3530 GCA_031425875.1 Nitrospirota bacterium | reverse complement strand
AATCCGGATGACCGCCGCAAAGCGAAGAAATCCGGAAAGTAATCGTCACAGGTACCCATATGAGGATTCGGAAAAAGTCTCCCAAACCTTCTGCGAAGCGCCCCCCTCTCTACTTCATCGGCTATCGCGGCACTGCCCCGGCCAGTGAGGAGGTCAAGTCACTGTATGAGCGGGAATATAGCGTCCCCTTGGCCATCCACCATGAAGACGGCTCGCCTGAATCCTGGCAGGCAACCCACGGCCCTTGGTCCGCACATGTGGTACTGCCGCTCCCGATGACTCATGTGGCTGAAGTGATGAAACAATTGACCTGGGAACATGACCTCATGGGTGCCGTTGCACCGTCCGTCACCTCCCCTCGTGACATGCCCGATACCGTCCTCCTGGCCACACGATTGGCCCGTTGTCTGACTCTCTTATCGCAAGGCACAGCCTATGACGTCATTAGGCAAGCGTACGTCAATCCCTCGGACTGGCAGCCTCGTACACTCGGAAGTTTTCTCCTGGATGACCATGTGTCCATCGTCCATGACGACACCGCTCACCCGGACCAGGTGTGGTCCTACTCACTCGGACTCAGCAAATTTGGGTTGGACGAAGTAGAAATGTTTACGGCAAAGGGACTTTCCGACAGCGCGGCGAAGGACCTGTTGACTGAGTCGGCCAGCGAATTACTGCGGCTGGGGCATTCTCCAAAAGTTGGAACAGCGCTCGACCTTCCTCTGCTCGGCCGTACCCTTCACGTCAGGAACTACCGCACCGCTGCGCCTGCCGGACGGATGCTGGGATTCCGAGAACTATAATTCTCGTAAGTCCGTCGATAACTCAACATGTTATCGGTTCACACCCTATGGTAGGCCTATCGAACCGTTGACATCCCTTTCATGCACAGGTTACAAAGTTTATGGTTCATGTGGGGTCCTGCCAATCCGAGACCTCAGTACAGCCATCACCCATACATAGATGTCCTAATAAGGAGGTTAGCAATGAGCGACGTAGCATCAGAAATTAAGGTCGGCGATACGGCACCGGACTTCAATCTGAAGGATCAGGACCAAAAGGACGTGAAGTTGAGCGAATACAAAGGCAAGAAGAACGTCGTGCTCTGCTTCTATCCGTTGGATTGGAGCCCTGTGTGCCAGGGTGAAAACAAGTGCCTGACCGATGACTTCCCCAAGTTCCAGTCCGCCAATGCGGAATTGTTCGGCATCAGCTGCGACAGCTTTTTTTCCCACAAAGCCTGGGCAGATTCGCTGGACCTGAAGCACCGCTTGTTGTCGGACGTCCACCGGACGACCGCGAAGTCGTATGGTCTGTATTTTGAGCCGTTGAACTGCTCGAAGCGCGCGACCGTGATCGTCGATAAGAACGGCAAGGTCGCCTACGCGAAGGTGCAGGAGATCAAGACGGCACGCGAAGACAAGGACATCCTTGACGCGCTGTCCAAGCTGAACTAACAATACAGGACTAAGCAACGAGGACTGAGGACTGGGTGGCTCCGAAGCTCAGTCCTCAGTCCTTGATTCTCAGCACTCATTATGAGCGGAATGGTTGAAGACGTCAGCGACGCCAACTACAAAGAATTCACCGACAGCGCCGGTTCGGTCGTCGCGTACGGCCTTGCCACTTGCGAGCCCTGCAAGGCCTACGATCCCATTCTTGAAGCGACCGCCGCGAAATTTCCTGAGATCAAAATCGGGAAGGCCAAGATGCATGTGCCGGGCCGCTGTCGTGAGATCAAGAAGACCCACACGTTTGAAACATACCCCACCACCCATTTCTTCGCGCATGGTAAATTATTACTGACACGCGAAGGAGTCGTCGAGCCGGCCGAACTCGCCGCACTCATTTCAGACCATTTACTCACGTAGGTCCGCTGCTACATCGTGAGTCAGTGACCCCGGAGACTCTTCCACAACCGCTGGATCAGGCAGCACTGAGCGATCGAGGAGTTAGGAGGCGAGCAGAGCATGAACAAGACGATTGCTGGTGTGGTATGTGGCATGACCCTGACCCTGTCTCTCTCGGCGGGTGCCCATACCGACGAATATTTTGAATCTGTCCAGGCACCCCATGGCGGGCAATTGCGCATGACCGGTCCATTTCATCTGGAGCTGATTGCTAAGGATGGCGACCTGACGGTCTACGTCACGGACCACGCCGACAACCCCATCAGCGTCGACGGCGGTTTAGCCAAAGCCAACATCGAGAATGGGCCAACCAAGACGCAGGTGAACATGCACCCGGTGGGGAACAATATGCTCAGAGGCTCCGGCACCTTTTCGTTAACCCCCACTACCGTGGTCGTCGTCTTCATGAAGCTGCCGAATCAAGACGGCTATGCCGCCCGCTTCACACCGTTGAAACCCAAGGGCGACCAGGGAGACAAAGCCTCGTCTCATGCGGATGATGCCAGCCCTCACCACCATCACCACTCACCGAAGCATTGATGGTCGAGTTAGATATGAATCCGGTTTTTTAGGGAGTATCGATCATGAAACATCTGCTGGCGAACGTGACTCTCTGCGCGATGCTGCTTGGAGCGGTTCCGGTCGGAGCCCACTCGACAAAACACGCAGAACCCGTGAAGGCCCTTCACGGCGGGCAATCGCTTGCCGCAGGCCCGTATCATCTTGAGTTGGTTGCCAAGGATGGAGAGCTGCTGCTGTATGTGACCGATCATTCGGACAAGGGCATCCCTTCCGATGGAGCGAAAGCTAAGGCTACCATCCAGCACGGCTTTGAGAAGGCCACCATCCAGGTGGAACTGGAACCGTCCGGTGACAACCAGCTGAAGGGGAACGGAACGTTTACGATTCATCCAGATACCGGAATTCTGGTCTTCCTCAGGCTACCGAAACAGGAGGCCTACGCTGCCCGCTTTACCCCCCTCAATACCAAGAGCGGAGCCGCATCAAGAGGCGAGCCCCCTCACAAAGCAAAACATTGATCAGCACCTGCTGGGTGCAAACGCTGCGAAATCTGGGCAATAGATCCGCAGCTGCTTCCGAAGGTAGGAAAAGAGTTCCCGTCGAAATTCACGGTCCTCATGGCCGTCCATCTTGAGGCGGGCCTTTTTGATGGCGCCGAAGCTATGCTGCAGCACCATCTTAATGGCGTAACGGTAAAAACTGTCCTTGGACTGCCGCAGCTCCGGACTGTAAATCACGCCTTTTCGCATGTCGATGGCACGCACACGAAATGCGGATTGTGCCACACGTCGGAGAAAGGCCTTGCGAAACCGGTCGCAGCACTTGTTGAACTTGAATTCGAAGTGATCGCTCAGTCCCTGCTGCTGTGCCTTACACCGCCGGGACCAGGGCTTTGTGCAACACAGCTTCAAGCAAACGGCGGCTTTCGGTGTGGGTGGTGGTGAGTTGTGCTTCCAGCCGGTCACAGAGGGCCATCAGCTCATCGACTTTGGCGACGATGCGATGTTGTTCGGCCAGGGGTGGGAGAGGGACGAGGAGAGTTTCAACTCCACCTACACGAAGGTGCTGCACGGTTGCTCCCACAGGTTTGTCCTGAAC
>JANPKE010000473.1:0-3373 GCA_031425875.1 Nitrospirota bacterium | reverse complement strand
GTCAGGTGTACGACAAAGGGCTTGCCGCATGACTACGCTCACGACGTCCGAGCATCTCTTGGTCATCGACCCCTGTCCGGACACGCAGGCGCATATAGCCGAACAGTTGCAGGGGAGAGGATTTTCAGTTGTTGCGGCGTCAGACCTGACTAGTGCGTTGACCACCATCGACATGGCGGCGCCGGATATTGTGATCACCGACTTGTTTCTTCCTGAAGCAACGGGCTTGACCGTGTTCAAAGAGTTGAAGGCTCGGCATGAACTCTGTCCTGTGATCGTCATGGCGAAGGATGCACCGGAACCGATGATCATCCAGGCGCTTCGGATCGGAGCCGCCGACTATCTGCACAAGCCCGTGACCGAAGAAGAGCTGGTACTGGCGTTGCAGCGCGCTCGGAATCTCATGCCCGGAGACCTCGGGGATATCCCAGGAGTGTGCCGAGCGGAATATCACCTGACCGTCGACTCCGACCCGACGCATATTCCAGCGATGATCTCTTGGCTCATCAAGACAACGGCCTCGACCCTGCCTCCTGTCCGACGGTTGCATCTTCGGGGAGCCCTGCAAGAACTCCTCTTTAACGCGATTGAACATGGGAATCTCGAGATCGTCTATCGGGAAAAACAGGAAGCGCTCGCCGAGGGCCGCTATGAGCAGCTGCTCGCGCGTCGACTCGCTCAAGCTCGGTTGAGGGATCGTCGGGTGCGTATTCATGTAGCCCACGACACGGATGCCAATAGTCTGGTGTACAGGATCACCGATGAGGGCAAGGGGTTCAAGTGGCAGAGCTTGCTTGCGCGATCCCAAGAGGTCTGCGAGTCGGAAGACGCGAACGGGCGGGGGGTGTTCTTGGCTCGATCGTTTTTCCCCTCCATGACATACAACGAGCGGGGCAATGAAGTGACGCTGACGGTGCCGTTGGGCTGAGTTGGAAGTTCAAAGTTTCAAGTTTCATTTTGAGAGGGAGGCCTTTAAAACTTGGAACCTGAAACATGAAACCTGAAAGTCCTACAGAATCCGCAGATATTCGACGGTAGTCTCGCCCTTGCTAGCGTCTCGCTTCAGGACGGCCCATGAGGCCTTGGTCGTTTCATTCACGGTGACGGCGAGGCGTGCGGAGAAATAGTCCGATTTGATATCATAGTCGCTTCTAAGTGTCCGACCGATCTCTTGAAAGCTGCTCACTCGATCGAGGTCCACTTTCGTTTTATAGGGGCGTCCTTGGACGATCTCCATGGCCATCGTTTGGGTGACGTTCGGATCCAGGGTCTGAATGACGATGGGATCCGCCGTGTTGATGTTCATTGGCACGCCTCCCTCTTGCGGGAAAACCGTCACGTAGGGAGAGAGTCGTTCGATGATCTCCAGCGTGAACCCCTTGATGAGTCGGAGATCTCCCATTCCAGGCAGGGGACTGTTTGCGGCGCGGTAGGGCGGTCTCAGCGATTGGTAGTAGAGGCTCTCGGCGCCGGCTGGCTGAGGCACTTCATCCTGGTCGATCCAATCGATGAGCGCATCGACGAGGTTGGGGCTGACTCTGAGCAGTTCAAACAATCGCTTGGCTCGTAGGATTTTCTTCTTCTGTTCAATGTCGCCTCCCGTAGCCGATGCGAGGTCGTTCAGGTTAAATTTCCCCGTCTCATCCTGGATCTGCGCGGTCAGGAATCCGTCCCCAATCGGATAGTTTTTGATCGGCATGGCCCAGATATCGGTCGGCGCATCGTATTTCTGCCCCGTCATCTTTTCACGCAAGAGGTCCTGCAGCAGCACGGCTCGCGCAGCCTGCACGGCGGCTCGGGTCAGCATGCCTGTTTTGTAGTCGTCCCGAAAGGCGGCGGCGGCTCGGTATTCACGGCGCGCTTCCGCATCGAACTCAAGAATGAGGGCGGTGAGCAGCGTCAGCACCAGGAGGGCTAAGAGTAGCGCGATGCCTCGTTCATCAGCTCTTGGCATAGCTCAAGACCCGCACCGTTGCGTCGAGATTGACCGGATTATCGAACTTTGGGCGGATCTGCAGGTGGCGAACCTGAAGGTCGTACGGGGCTTGATCAATGGCCACGAGTAATGCCAACAAGTCCGGCAATTGGATGCCGTCCAATCGGAGATCGACGGCCGTTTCCTGATAGCCTTGCGCCAGCGATTGGACTTGCGGCTGCATGCTGGTGATGCGCTCGCGCACATGGGCGGTGGTGGCCGCTTCCTCCATGAATGTCAGTAGGGAGAAATGGCTGTCGGCCCCCGGCATGCGGCTTTCAGTTTTCGTCAAGCGGTCCCGCTTGACAAGATAGGCTTGGCTGAGCACCGCCAGTTCGGCCAGCTCTTTCTGCTTCCGAACCTCTTGGCGCTCGAGGCGGTCCAGGGTGTTCAACAGGGGGTCGACGATCAGGATAAAGAGGAGGCTCAGTCCGAGCACGATCCCGCCTGCCAGGACGAGGGTGCGCTCACGTTGCGACATCTGGCGCCAGCGTTCTCGGAAGCTTTGGGTCATGATGGTTCCACCGTGACGGTGATTCGAAAGACGACTTGATTGGGGCCTGCGCCCACTCGGGTTTCCGTCACCGCGACATCTTTCAATCGAGGGCTCGAGGCGAAGGTTTGCTTAAGTCGCTCCACGGCGTCGAAGGAGGTCGTCTCACCCTCCATGAGGACGGTCGTTCCGTCGACGGTCAGCTCGCGGACCTTGACCGTCGTTCCGGGCGGGAGTTGTTTCACGAACGTTGAGAGCGTGTGCAAAACCTTGCCCTCCGCGGTATCGACGGCGCCGAGCGCTTTATCCAGGACTCCGATGCGGTACTGGGCTTGATCGAGCTCTTCGCCGGGCGCCGCGCCCGGTCCAAAGAATTGCTCGTACTGGCTGTGCAATGCCGCTTTCAGCCGCGCGACCCGCTGGTCGTGCAGCCAGAAGTGAATCGAGAAATCCAGGATCGCCAGAATAGCAATGACCAGACCGGCAGCGATCGCCAGGCGACGGTCTTGCTTGGTCGTGGCGCTGTCCGGCGACGCTGCGTCGGTGACGCCTTTGAGATCGAGCGCGAGCTCCATAGGGGCCGATGCGAATCGCCATCGCGGCCGGATGATCTTGGGGTGAATCGCCAAGCCGAACGCGATGGAAAAAGCCCGTGGGGTGTCGGCCCCGAATCCCTGTCGCGGACCGACCGGATAGAGTCCCAATTGTCGGGAGAGGTAGCCGCCGACTTCTTGAAGTTTTGCCCCGCCTCCGCATACCCAACAGTGGGTCAAGCGGCTGCGCTCGTTGCCCAGCTGGGCCTGCAAGGTGATGCGGAGCTCTTTTAGGATCGGCTCCAACAACCCGTGGACCTGCTCCACGGCCATCGTCCGCTTCAGACGCTCTGCGTCGGCGAAACTACAGGC
>JANPKE010000472.1:0-3418 GCA_031425875.1 Nitrospirota bacterium | reverse complement strand
ACCAACTCTCCACATCCTCCGGCAACCGAAGCTTCGTATGAGGGTTGCTGGCAGGAACTGATTGCCGGCCATGCCCCGGTCTTGAAGCGATCGGATATTGGGATGAACATCCTCTGGCCCAGCACAGGTTCCCTGGTTTTTTATGGAGACGAGCTCTCCCGGACTCAGGCCTCCGCCTTTGTGATGGATGCCCTCGGAGTCTCGCCACCTGGAACCGGCCTTCATCTCACCGTGACAGACAGCCGCCCGATCCCGAACGGATCCTTCCGACTCAAAGCCAACGGGAAAGTCCTTGGCGTCCCAACCACGTTGGTCGACCTGACCGTTCACTATCACGACCCCCTCGCGTCACCGGTAACGTTCGCGCCAGGCTCCGTCCACTGGGCGAATACGATCACACGCGAACGTCGAGCCGTGAAATCCATCACCACTCGCTGGGTCGTCTTCACCGGACTCCGAACACATGGGTTCCCACGCGACAACGCTGTCTTCCACCTCCCTGTTGCCACCACACCTGAAGCACCAGGCATGGTGGCAGAGAAGATACCGTTCGCCACCGAAGCAAGCCGCCCCCTTCCGGACTCTATCGTCTGGTGGGGTCCTAATGATCAACCAGGCACGCTGACAGCGGCAGCCGCACAAGCCGCGGCGTTTCCTGAATTACGCGATCGCGTCGCCCTGCTCAATCGCATCTTGATCATCGACCCGCATCAGGTCAACGCGCTCACGATCTTAACCAGAACACTCCATGCCGTCTTGCTTCAGGAGGCTGCCCAGAGCCACAAACTGAACGTCAAGGATCCGGCGTTATCGCTGACGGTCAATGAGTTCTATTGGAACATCTACGCGGCCGCCGGGCGCCTCGACATTTCAAACGCCATGGAGATGGGCGGGTTCTCGCAACCGACCCCGGCAGACTTCCTCTACCGGCTGTTGCCTGCACAAGAAACCCTCGCGCGTACCCACCCTGAACAGCTCGACAACCGGTTTCGACTCGGCATGGCCTATCGTTGGAACAATGACCAGCGTCACATGATCGAAACGTTCGAATCACTGCTCAACGACATTCCGACTGACCGAAAGACACCCAGAACCGAGGCACTTCTCCAATTGGCGTGGTCGCGTATCAACAAGGTGGCGTGGAATCGGATCTTGCACGACCCGGACAGTGTCCGAGCGTACGAGGATGCACAGGCCTCATCGGCCCTCGCCGAGCTGCCGCTCGACAAGTTTCTTGCGGAATACACCATGGCCTACAGCATGATCTTCATGCCGGACTACGGCGATAAAAGTCAGATGCTACGACATCTGACCGAGGCCAAACGGTGGTTTGACGACATACCAGGAAGGGATGATGAGGTCTGGCGATTTTTTCTGCATAGTGATTTGCTGAAGGCCGTGCTCGACGCCGACCCTATGTTTCAGCCTATCCTCGCCTCGGTGGAAAAGCCCAAAGGGTAGTCGCCTCATTTGCATTCACCGTCACTTCATCGGACAAACCATTCAATCGACCCAAGCCTCGTTAAAGTCCCCTCCCGGCCAGGAGCGGAAGTTCGGCGCCGAGATTGCGCCGCCGCAAAGCGGTCCTCAGCCCTGTCGCATTAACGTTCGCCATAACTGGGCCAATAGAACGGAAGCTGTCATATCCCGCCACACGCCTCTCCTTCTATTGACCAGATCTGGAACCGTGCCTCTCAGATGTCAGCCTCAGCGCTGAATAGCATCGGCGTCGTGCCTGCCACATAAACCTGTTATCCTGCCGCGCTCATGTTCACCTCAGCATACAGGAGTCCTTCCTACGAGGGGCAATGGCACGGATGGTGCGATACACCGCCATATGTTCAATGGTGATCAGGAACGAACGGCGCGGGAAATGCTGAAACCACCCAACAGTCATGAAGCATTCCAACGTGCCCACGGGCTGTCAGTCAGTAACTGAGAATGCTCCCGCTACGCAAAGTACGTTTTGTCTCCAGGGATCGTCAGCGCAGTATTTTCAAACGGTTAGAATCGCTGTGGCGCAATATAACAGCTTCCGTTCCATTGCCCCTGGGACGACAGCTTGCCGATACTGTTGCAGAGCAGCTATTCTGAATCACTGGCATGACACGATCCGGCGTCATATTTTATCCTTTCCATCTGTGCCACGAGCGCACCTTGCAGTGGCTGCTAGAGCGGTATCAGCAGGTGCATTTCCGGGACTATATGGCCATACAAGTCAGTCTTTTCTGCGGGACAACGGCCTTTCCCGACCGTATGGGAGATTCCTTCCCCGACCTCCTGGCAAGCAAGCGACTGGTTCAGGGTTACAACGTCAGCGGACCGCTCAAGCCGGACACCTGTATCGCCGTGGATGGTGATCTAACAGATTCAACTTGGCGTGGGCTCTTTCATAGCGCACTGGTGGAGAATCGCCGATTCCAACGCGGCCTGTTCGACGTCACAGACATCACTGGGCGTCACAAAGATGGCCCTGCCGAGCAGACCTTGTTGGTTCGTCTGAAGGATGTTTCGTTCGAGACGACTCCCTTTACGGTGGCCGGTATCCGTCAACTCAGCCGGCGACGGCTCATCGGCAGAGAAGCTGATCTCTTCGACTATGGCCTTGCCCTACTGAAAACCTCCGCCTCACTGGTGTATACAATACAACTGGCGACGGCTGAACAGCTGGCCGTTGCGACTGACTCGCGTGCCCATTTCACATTACTCACTCGGCTTATCGAACGAATGGGCTTCACGATCGAGAATGGGTTGGTCGAACAAAGCATATCTTAACCCTTACACTCAGGTCTGCTAGAATCTCCGCCCATGCCTGCCCCATCAACGCCCCAAACAATTCCGGATGTCACTGAAGACATTGAGACCGGCAGCGGCAGCGGATTGGGGAGAAGCCGGGATAACGGAAAATTCGATCAGATGATGGCAAATGACGCCGTGTACTTCTGCTTTGGGTTGGATGGCGACGGTCGGAGATCGGCCAAGTGCGGAAGTTCGGCGACGAGATCACACCGCCATAAAGCGGTCCTCAGCCCTGTCGCATTAACGTTTGAGCTCAGCCGCGTGCGGAGGCCGCAGGCCGTAGCGCGTCGGCTGGAGCGAAGGGTTAGCCAACACCACACAATGGGGTCATGGGGTCAGGCCTGACTATTGACTTGTTTGTTTATGATGAGCGGTGAGAGAAAGTGGTTGGGCGTCATTGTGTGGCCATTCAAACCCTTGTTAGTAAAAGGGGAAACCCCTCGCTCTATCAAACTATCGCTATTATGCATTGAGTGTTCAGAGCCTCGGCGGTGCGCGATGTGGATGGTCTGGCGGCGAGCTTCCGCTCTACTTGGCCATGCCCGGCTCAGGATCCGAGCCTCACCTCGTTACAGGACGACTTCGCAGTGTTGCAGAAAGACTTTGAGCGGGATTTCAA
>JANPKE010000471.1:0-3172 GCA_031425875.1 Nitrospirota bacterium | reverse complement strand
TCAGGGCCAGCACCACCGCACAGTCTCGTAACTCACCAGCCTCAAGCGCTCCTCCCTTTCCGGATCGGATCAGTTGATCACGAATATCGGGAAAGCTGAGCGCTGGCATCGGATCACTCCCCTCCAGCAATCTCACCATCTCAGTCGTCTCTTGTTGGCGCAGGCAAGCATCTGCGAGATCGCTCGATAGGGCAAGCGACCGGCATTGAACACCCCCCATCGCTGATTGTGCATGCTGTGCAAGGAATTCAAGGACGCGAGACCACTCCAACACCTGCATCGCGCGATCTGATAATGATGTATTCATGGCGAATGGGGAGTACACCAGACTAACCGTGAAACTCTAGCCAAGATCTCGATCGACAGGCAAGATGGGCGAGGCTCGGAACCCACGGAATCGGATTCTTCCCTTTCCACTGAGCCCTTGTCTCAAACCTTGACAAGAAGGAGAAGGCATCGATACTATCATTTCTTCCAGCGAAACATCTGGTTATACTAGACCCATTCATTATTATGTAGAGGATTACGCTATGGCCATTCGAGTTGGAATCAATGGATTCGGACGCATCGGACGCAACGTATTCCGCGCCTCGATGGGCGACAAAGATCTGCAAATCGTCGCCATTAACGATCTCACAGACGCCAAGACTCTTGCCTACCTGCTCAAGTATGACTCCGTACACGGGACCCTTTCGGCATCTGTTGAAGCCAAGGAAGACCAAATTTTCGTTGATGGGACCCCCATCAAAGTGCTCGCAATGAAAGATCCGAAAGAGCTGCCCTGGAAAGCGCTGAACGTGGACGTGGTAATCGAATCGACGGGCCGATTTACCGACCGAGACGCGGCAGGCAAACATTTATCCGCCGGGGCCACGCATGTGATCATCTCGGCCCCGTCGAAAGATCCTGATGTGACCATCGTACTCGGGGTGAACGAAGACAAGCTCGATCCGAAATCGCATCACATCGTGTCGAATGCCTCCTGCACAACCAACTGCCTAGCGCCCGTGGCCAAGGTTCTGTTGGAAACATTCGGCATCAAGCATGGCGTCATGACCACCATTCATTCGTACACCAACGACCAACAATTGTTGGATTTGCCACATAAAGACCTTCGACGCGCCCGCGCAGCCGGCATGTCGATGATACCTACCAGCACCGGAGCGGCCAAGGCCTTGCATCTGGTCATCCCCGAACTCAAGGGTAAATTGGACGGGCTTGCCATTCGTGTCCCGACCCCGAATGTCTCGTTGGTCGATCTGACCGTCGAAACTGAGAGGGACTGTGATATCGCATCCGTCAATGCAGCCTTCAAGAAGGCCGCGGACGGTCCACTCAAAGGTATTCTCAAGTACTCCGAAGAGCCCCTCGTCTCGATCGACCAAAAAGGGGACCCTCACTCGGCCACCGTCGATGCCCCGTTGACCAACGTCGTGGACAAGCGTCTGGTCAAGGTGACGGCGTGGTACGACAATGAATGGGGGTATTCATGCCGAGTCCGCGACCTGGTCAAGGTCCTGGCCGGAAAATCTATTACTCACTGAATGCGGCACCAGAGATGATGGGGCGGGCTTCACACCAATCCGTCTCTTTAACCAACTTATTAGTTCACAGCACCTACGGGAGGAACGCCTCATGAACTTGCACAAGAAGACAATCGACGATGTGCAACTTCGTGGCAAGCGTGTCATCATCCGCGCCGATTTCAACGTGCCGCTCGATGAGTCGCTCCAAATTACTGACGACACCCGCATACGCTCGACCCTACCGACCATCAATCGCGTCGTCGATGAAGGCGCCAAAGTCATTCTTTGCTCTCACCTCGGTCGACCGAAGGCTGCCTTTGAGCCAAAATACAGCCTCGCCCCTGTCGCGAAACGGCTAGGACGACTACTCGGGAAAGAGGTGGTCTTCGCTCCGGACTGTATCGGCCCGGCCGTCGAGAAGCTGGTCGCCAAGATGAAAGACGGAGATGTCCTCTTGCTAGAAAATCTTCGTTTTCATGCCGGGGAGGAAAAAAACGACGACACCTTCGCCAAAGCGCTCGCCTCGCTGGGCGATGTCTTCATTAATGACGCATTCGGAACAGCACACCGGGCCCACGCATCGACGGTCGGGATCACAAAGTACATTAAAGATGCGGCAGCAGGTGCGCTGCTCAAAAAGGAAATTGAATATCTCGAAGGTGCCATCGCCAATCCCGTGCGCCCGTTTGCCGCGATTCTGGGGGGTGCGAAGGTGTCCGGGAAAATCGGCGTCATTGAGAATCTCGGGAAGAAGGTCGATAAGGTCATTATCGGCGGCGGCATGGCCTTTACATTCTTGAAAGCCAAAGGCATGGAGATCGGCAATTCCCTCTGCGAAATGGACATGTTGGATTTTGCCCGAGGGATCGAAGAGCATGCCCTCTCACGCGGCGTCAAATTTTATCTCCCCGTCGACTGTGTGGTGGCGGCCAGCCGAGAGGTGGGCGCTGAAACAAAAATCGTCCCCGTGCAGGAAATTCCCAAAGGATGGTATGCCCTCGACATTGGCCCAGCTTCCGTAAAACTGTTCAATGAAGCGGTCCAAAATGCAAAAACCATCCTGTGGAACGGGCCCATGGGTGTGTTTGAAATCGACGCCTACGCCCGAGGCACGATGGCGATGGCTCACGCCATCGCTGATGCCTATGCGCTCACGATCGTCGGCGGCGGCGAGACGGCTCTGGCCGTTCATCGGTCCGGGGAATCCGAGAACATGTCGTTCATCTCGACCGGAGGTGGCGCGGCGCTGGAATTGCTAGAAGGCAAAATCCTTCCAGGTCTCGCGGCGCTGCCTGATCGTCCAAGCTGATCAAGAATCATCAGAAAGCAACAGAGATCCGAGAATCACTGTGCGTACTATCCTGATCGTCGGCAACTGGAAGATGAACAAGACCGCGTCTGAAGCGACTGTCTTCATGCGCGACCTGCTCGCCCGTATTCCTGCTCAGCCTGCAAACCTTGAGATCGTCGTGGCCCCCCCGTTTACTGCGCTGGAATCAGTCCGCCTGGCGCTGGGCGCCTCGTCTTCGATTCAACTTGGAGCGCAGGATCTGTTCTGGGAGGATCACGGTGCCTACACGGGAGAAGTCTCCGCACCAATGCTGAAGGACCTCGATTGTCGCTATGTCATTGTTGGGCATTCAGAG
>JANPKE010000470.1:0-3735 GCA_031425875.1 Nitrospirota bacterium | reverse complement strand
AGGGACGTATGGGACTAACAGGTGGGATCCAGAAGGACCTAGACGGGAGATAACTTAGTGTTATGCCTTACAATCCGTGGATTGATACTGTCACAGAGAGGTTTTCTTTTGATCCTGGCGACCTCGTGCTCCCAGGATATCTTTGTCGACACACCACTACCCGGACCATCCCCCGATAGCAGCGGACTCCACCGTCTATCTTTCATGGTGCTATGCGCGTTTGTGGATTGCCGTCCGCCACTCGTCGAGGATTGTGAGACTGGCACTGGTTCCGATTCTATCTGCTCCGGCCTCTAGCATCGCCAGCGTGGTCTTCCAATCGCGAATGCCACCCGACGCCTTCACCTTCACCCGTCCTGCGACAGTCTCCTTCAGGAGTCGGACATCCTCGACCGTTGCGCCGGCGGCCCCAAATCCGGTCGAGGTCTTCACATAATCCGCTCCAGCTTCGATGACTAACTCGCACGCCGTCCGTTTCTCCTGCTGCGTCAAATAACACGTTTCAAGGATCACTTTGTGCTCGACGTGCGGTGTCGCTTGCACGACTTGAGCAATATCGTTCCGCACATAGTCGTGATCGCCTGATTTCAGTCGGCTGACGTTCAGGACCATGTCCAAAACCTGCGCGCCCTGAGCCACTGCGTCAACCGCTTCAGCCACTTTAGTCTGTGTGCGATGACCCCCTAATGGAAAGCCGATGGGGATGCCGACGCGAATGCTGGTGCCAGCCACCGCCGCCACCGCCTCATCAATGTAGGAGGGTGGAACAAAAATTACCGTGAACCCGTTAGCCTTCGCCTCTTCACACAACCGAAGCACCTCGACTTTCGTCGCGTCCGGCCTCAATACCGTATGGTCGATCAGCGCCGAGAGATTCCATCCTGACATCGTTTACGAAACTCCTTCTTCGTAGTGTGTCTGTCTGCCATCGGGGGACATCAAGGTCTGCGAACGATTGCCTCGTCGGAAGGGGCGCTTCTGGTACTTTTCCACCGCTCTATTGTGTTCCACGAGTGTCGCGGAAAACTGATGCGTTCCGTCGTTCTTCGAGACGAAATAGAGATACGCGGAAGGCACGGGATACAAGGCGGCACGGATCGACTGTGCCCCAGGATTGGCAATCGGCCCGGGGGGCAAACCGGCCCACCGATACGTATTGTACGGACTGGGATGGGACAAATCTTTTTTGTGAAGGTTTCCATCGAAATTTGACAGACCATAGATCACCGTCGGATCGCTCTGCAGCGGAATGCGTTTCTTGAGCCGGTTATGAAACACGGACGAGATGTGTGGGCGTTCTTCTCCCGCACCGGTTTCTTTTTCGATCACTGACGCCAAGGTCAACACTTCATGAACCGTTAAGTGAATGTCTTTGGCCCGCGCCTGCCATTCTTGCGTCATCACCTGAGCAAGCTGGTCGACCATGACTCGCATGACCTCTTTGGCGGTTGTCGGACGGGTCAATCGATACGTATCGGGATAAAGATACCCTTCCACCGTATCAGCCGAGATCCCAAGAGTCTTCAGGAAAGATTTATCAGTGGCCAATCTGATGAACTCCGCACGATCCGTAATCCGGTGCTCAGCCAGCACATCGGCGATTTGATTGAATGTGTAACCCTCGGGAATCGTGACGGGATGAAGGACCACCCGGCCAAGGACCAGCTTCGAAAGGATGTCCGCGGGAGCCATGGCCGCATTGAGCTCATATTCTCCGGGATGAATTTTTCGGTCAGCGTCTTGGGCCTTCCCCAGCAGCAGAAACGCGTAACGGCTCCTGATCAGCTGCTCCCGCTCAAGCACAGTCGCAGCTTGTTGAAACGTCGCGCCTTCGGGAATGACCACGACTTTCTGTGGAGCGTGATCCGAATCGGACAGGACCGGCGCCTCAGCCCATCGGATCATCTGGTACCCGGCCAATCCGGCGAGTACGACGATCACGAGGACCACGATGAGGATGAGACGAAGCGTCATAGGCTGAACTGTCTTGGAGAGGCTCTCCCCACTCTTCTATTACCTCCTCCGAAGAGGTAGGACCGTCGTGAGTCCCCGTTGGAGTTTGAGACTCAAGGTAACTCTGCAGCAAAATCGCGGCGGCCACACGATCGATCACTCCTTTGCGCTTCCTGCGACTGACATCGGCGGCGATCAAGAGGTCCTCCGCTGACCTCGTCGTCATCCGTTCGTCCCAAGTCACGATCGAAACCGAAAGGACCTCTCCTAAATGGGCGATGAACTCGTGAACCGCTTGCACCGCCGGCCCTTCTTCACCATTGAGCCGCAACGGCAGCCCAATCAAAACTTCCTTGACCTCATGTTCCTGCACCAACTGTTCGATGTGGGCGATATCGCGAACGAGTGTCCGACGCTCAATCGTCTCCAACGGTTGCGCCGTCCATCTTAATTCGTCGCTGAGCGCGACGCCGATCCGTTTGGTGCCGTAATCGAGCGCAAGAATTCGGCTAGGCATGATTCTACCGCCGGAGAGTAGTTTCAACCAGGCTAAAAAACTTTTCCAACGCGGCGTCGAGCTTGGCCGGATCCTTCCCCCCGGCCTGAGCCATTTCTGGCCGTCCACCTCCGGTTCCACCTACCTCAGTGGCCATAGCTTTGATGAGCTCACCGGCTTTGAGCGTGCCGATCAAATCTTTCGTCACCACAACCAACAGCGAAACCTTGTCGTCGCCGGTCGCCGCGCCGAGTGCAATGACGCCGCTTTTCAGCTTGTCCCGGAGCTGATCCGCCAGCGCTCGCATACCGTTCCCATCCAGGCCATCCGTCCGCTGCACGTGCACCGCCACCCCGGCGACTGTCCTAGCAGTCGAGGCGACCGCGGTGCCGCTGGCCATTTTCAATTTCAACTCGTCCAGTTCACGCTCCTTGTCCTTCAGCTGTGTCATCAGCTTGCGGGTCTTGGTGACCAGCTCGGACTGCCCCGCCTTCAACAGATCCGATAGCTCGCGAACATCGGCTTCAAGTTTCTTCATGAGGATATACGCACCGCTGCCCGTCTGCGCTTCGATCCGACGCACACCGGCTGCCACGCCCCCCTCCGAAACAATGCGGAAGAGTCCAATGTCACCCGTCTGTCGGCAATGGGTGCCGCCGCACAGTTCTTTGCTGAACGACTCCACAGTCACTACGCGTACCTGTTCACCGTACTTGTCGCCAAAGAACGCCAGGGCGCCGTTCGCCACAGCGTCCTGAATGCTCATCACATGAGTACGCACAGTCTCATTCTTGCGAATTTCTTCATTCACCGTCGATTCAATGTCGTCGATGTCGCGGGACGACAGCGGTCGAAAATGAGCAAAGTCAAACCGAAGACGGTTGGGTCCAACCAGCGATCCATACTGCTTCACATGCGGCCCCAGTAAATCACGCAGAGCCGCATGGACGAGATGCGTCGCCGTATGGTTACGGGCAGCATCCAGACGCGTGGTCGCATTCACCGTCATATGCAGGCGCTCACCTTCTCGGATACACCCCTTGCGAACCGTTCCCTTGTGCAAGATGACCGTCGGCGCCGGCCTCGTCGTCCCTTTGATATCGACCACCCCTTCAGGACCCGTCAAGGTTCCCTGATCTCCGACCTGCCCACCGCCTTCGGCATAGAAGGGCGTGAGATCCAGCGCCAGCTCGACCGTCTCCCCTTCGACGGCTTCCTTCACCACTTGATCACCGAGGCCTGCCGGGAACAGGGCATGACGGTCGATGAACCTGGTTTTAATGCGG
>JANPKE010000469.1:0-2271 GCA_031425875.1 Nitrospirota bacterium | reverse complement strand
GAGCTGAACACGACATGCCGTCCATCAGCAGACCAGGACGGAGAATCATCCACTCCCAATCCTGTCGTTAATTGCAGACGTTTCTGACCAACGGGGGAGATCAAACACAGCTTGTACTCTTTATTGGGAGTCCGGCACACGTAGGCAATCCAATTTCCTCGAGGAGACCAGGCTGGCGCTGCATTATAGTCTCCTTCAAACGTCAATCGACGCACGTTGGATCCATCCGCACTCATGAGAAAAATTTGTGGTCCACCGCTCCGATCGGACGTAAAGACGAGCTCCCGGCCCGAGGGCGACCACGAGGGGGACAAGTCCCCGGCCGCATGCGTGGTCAGTCGTTGAACGGCTTTCGTCTTAGTATCCAACCGGTACAATTCAGCATTTCCTTCATGGCTTGATGAGTAGGCCAACGAATTCCCATCGGGAGAGAAAACCGGAGTGATGTTCAACCCTCCTTGCGCGACGAGTGTCCACCGCTTTCCCGTGGCCAGCTCAATCATGTCGATATCCTGCGTGCTCCGATTACGATACGTCGTGAAGACCAGAAATCGGCGATCCGGCGACCATCGTGGCATCAGGTTCAAAAATCCGTCGGCCGTCAGCTGACGCGGATCGTATCCGTCGTAATCCATCACGAATAACTCGCGTGCCGTCCCCAACTCCGAGACATAGGCGATCTTCGTCCGGGCAATTCCCGGCTCGCCCGTATAGCGAAAGACCAACTCATCGGCAAAACGATGGGCCATGAGGCGGGCGACCGACGTCGAGCCGACATAGCGTTTACCGCCCACGACTTCGTTGTTCCCGGCGTCATACACATAGCCATCCATGCTGAGATCAGCATCCTTGTTCCCACTCTTCATCCCCGCCTGACCCCACACAATGACTGACACTCCATTCTCGGCGGCTTGTTTGAAGGAGGGATCAGGCTCCGCCCCGAGATGACCGACCTTCATGCCTAGACTCGGCAAATCGACAAGCGCAAAGACCAGCGAGCGCCGCACGTCCGCCTTCAGCACGTCTTCGATGCGCGTGCCCAGCTTCACACGTGCCTCAGGTGACTCCGATCCACCCAGGTTTTCAATCCCGGCGATTCCAAGTGGAATCTTCTGAAAATCCTGTCTGGTGGCTTCAAGAAAGACGTCGGCGGCACCGGATTCAATGATCCACGCCACGCCGATCGATACGCACAGGCTGACGAACACAACAACTCGAAACGTCATGGTTTATCCTTGCGGCTCTCCGACGGTAAAGGTGAAGTGAGCATCAAAATATAGATCCGTGATTTCAGCTGGGAACACCGGCAATGGGTTTGCACTGAGAACAGCCCGTTTCCCGGCCAAGTCATAGTACTCGTTTCCCGACGATTGCTCGATCGCTACACCGGTGACTGATCCGTTCTTATGCAGTCTGAACTGTACGACCACGATGTAAGCATGGCTGGTCAGATCCATGGGCGGGGCATTCCAAGAATTGCTGATTCGTTGTCGCACAAGCGCAAGATACGCATTGGATCCCGGAGCCATTCCTGGAACCTTTAATGTGGTGTCGACAGCTTTGGCGCTCTGTATCTTCGCTTCAAGCTGAGGCACAGGCTTTGACGGCACATCTACGGGTGGTGCTGCTTTGGGCACCTCAAGCGTCTTGATCTTCTTTAATTCCTCGTCCAATTCTTTCGCCACATCTTCCGTCAAGGATGAGGACTGAGCAGAGGCAACCAGCTTTTTTTGCGTTGCCTCCTTTGCTTCCGTCACAACCGGTACATCCGGCAGCTTCATGACCTGTGATTTTCTCGGCTTGTCCTCCGGACTGATGTCGCCGTGCTTTGGAGCATCCGGAGGCAACTCAATATCTTTCATAATATCGCGCATGAGATCATTCGACGGTTTGGCTGGAGCCACCGGAGGAGGAACAGGTGCCGCCGCCACCGGCGGAAGAGACACGGGTGCCGTTTTCACGGGAGGAGCAGTTTTAGGCTGTTCAATGAGTTTGGGACGCTCAAGAGCTTTGGATTGTTCGATAGGCTTCGTCTGCTGTACCGGCTTGGGCTGTTCGACCTCTTTCTTAATCGGCTGACTTTTCTGAGGTTCAACGGCTTTCTCCTGAAGCGTCGGCAGACTCGCAAGGGAAATCTCAATCGACGTCAGAGGCCGTTCGCCATGTCGTGGCAGTCGAACCCAACCCACCATTACCAGGATGCCAATATGCAGTACCAGAGAAACGACGACAGCAAAGCCCAAGCGACGAGTCAGTGTCGCCTGCCATTCA
>JANPKE010000468.1:0-2831 GCA_031425875.1 Nitrospirota bacterium | reverse complement strand
TCGAGACGCCTGGTTCATCGGCTATACCCTGGATATGGCGATCGGTGTGTGGGTTGGTTTTGACGATGAACGCGCCCTGAAGTTGACCGGCGCCCAGGCTGCCCTTCCGATATGGAGCGAGTTGGCGCTTCGCCTCATTCCACGTGATTCCCCTGATTTTGAGACGCCCGTTGGGGTTGTTCAGCGGAAGATTGATCCCAAAAGCGGACAACTTGCGACGTCGCAATGTCCGGAGAAGAGAGTTGAGTTCTTCATCACCGGGACCGAACCGACGGTCTATTGCGAAGTGCATGGAGGCGGCCTCTGGGACCGGATGAAGCAGACGTTTGGTTTATCGGAGTAGGGTGGAGCGCCACCCCGGTGCTGGATTCCGCAAACTGTTAGGCGTATCCCTGGTCCTCGGGTACCCTTGGGGAAAGCTTGGCCTGTTGAGAGGAGCCCCCATGAAAAAGACCGGGTATGTCGATGATGGCAATATTACGCTGTTGGCGAAAGGTGTTGAGCTCAAAGGGGAAATCAAGGTCGATGGTACTGTGCGGATCGACGGGCGACTCGAAGGGGATGTGTACACGAAGGGGCAAGTGATTGTCGGGGAAGATGGAGTCGTGAAGGGAGCCATCCACGCCGATTCACTGGTCAGCAGTGGACGCATCAAAGCCACGGTTACGGCAACCGGGAAAATCCAGCTCCTCAAAACTGCGATTCTGATCGGCGAAGTCCATTGCCCGATGATGGTGATGGAAGAAGGAGCCAAATTTCAGGGGGTCAGCGATATGGGGGTCACAGGCTGGCCCGAAGAAGCCCCTCGAGTACCGAATAATGTTCGCGATATGAATGCGCATCGTGGGAAAGCGATTGCGCTGATCGGACGGGAAGCCGACCTGTAAGCGCACTCTCGCCTCTCGCTCGTTGTGTTGTCCTCACGTCTGGTGGTCTTGCGCTTTGCCTCCCATTCTTTCCTCCCGTGACAGACGCCGTCAGATCTGTTATTTACTCGCGACTGCCTCAAGAGACTGCGACGTTCGCCATGACTCGACAACAGATCTTTTCCATCGTGTTCTTTGCCCTCCTGGTCTTGCTCCTGTACCAAATCGGGTTGATGTTCAAACCGTTTGTGTTCTCGGCCTTGTGGGCCGGGCTGTTGGCCCATTGGGCCTTCCCCATCCATGTCCGGCTGGCGAAATGGTTCCGTGGGAAGGACGCGCTCTCTGCTGCCGTGCTGACCATTGGCGCGCTGGGGATTGTCGTCGTGCCGTTGGTGGCTATGGGGGTGATGTTGGTACGGGAAGCCGGGGCCGCGGAGCAGGAGATCCGGTCATGGATCTCAACCGGCGGGCTCCAGCGATTACCGGATCAAGTGGCCGGTATTCCTTTGGTGGGAGGTTGGTTGAAGGCGGCGGTATCCGGGACCGGCAATCCCACCGTTTCATTGGAACAGTCGCTTGTCGGTGGAGTCACGGAGTTGGGCCAGTTTTTGGTCGGAGGAATGGGAGGTCTGCTGAAGAACACCTTCACGCTGGTGACGAATTTCTTCATTATGCTGTTAGTGTTGTTTTTTCTCTTCAAAGACGGTCAGCAGTGGCTCGCCGTGTTATACGATTTGATTCCGATGGACGAGTCGCACAAGTCCAAAATTCTGTCTCGGTTGGATCAAACGATTCGGGCGGTGGTGAAAGGAATGCTCGTCACGGCGATCGTTCAAGGGCTGTTGGCGGGGATGGCCTATTGGGCGCTCGATGTGCCGTTTCCGATGGGACTGACCGCGTTGACGACCGTGTTGGCGCCGATCCCGTTCGGCGGAACCGGACTGGTGTGGGGACCCGTGGTGCTCTACCTATTCTGGGTGGGTGCGAGCGGGAAAGCGCTGGTTATGTTGGTTTGGGGAATTGGCGTTGTGTCGATGGTCGACCAGTTCCTACGCCCGTGGTTGATCGGCCAAGATGTGCAGATTCCCGTGTTGCTCCTCGTACTCAGCGTGTTGGGCGGGTTGGCGCTGTACGGGTTGCTTGGACTGTTCGTCGGCCCGATCCTTATCAGCCTGCTAATGACGGCGGTGCAGATTTATCGAGAGGAGTATTACCTCAAACCACCGTTCGCTCCTGCAAGCCCGCCCACGCCGTCGTAACCTCCTTGTCACGCTGCACCCGCGCACGGTGTTTTCGGCTCTCCAGCCGACAAAGACCTATCACGTGTCCTGCTACTCCAGCGGAATCGTAATGGCGATCCCACCCATCACATCGTTGAGCTTGAAGTCCTGCTTTGGGCTTAACGGATGACTGTTGTGGCATGTGACGCAGGCGGAAGAGACGGCACGGTCTGCATAGATGGCTTGGAAGTACTGCTTCTTGCCGCTTGAAACCACTCCGGTAATCGGTCGGTCCGGCTGTCGCCTGAGCACCTCCAGCGCTTTTCGTTCAAACTCGGTCGCAGGCGCGTTGCGTTGATAGATCGGAGAGAACCCGATCAGTCTGTAGCGGATGCCCCGTCCACTCTCAGCGACCAGCCGGCCTGAATGTTGAAGAAACTGGGCCGGCAGAGGGAGCGTGTTGTCCTGTTCCCAATGTTCGGTCGCAGCGACGATGCCTTTCTCCTGCATGCGGTTGACGATGTGCGTCGTGTAGATCGTCCGGTCGGCCTCCAGGACGGCATGCAGGTAATCGGCGACTCTCTCCGGAGAGATGCTGCCGATGGGCGGGTTCTCTTTGGCTGCGTGAAGAGAGGCCACGCCCCAGAGTCCCCCTACGAGGAATGCGATGGTTGCGGCTCGGAACGTGATGCGGACGGTGTCCATGGGCCTCCTTCGGGAGATCGTGGAGAACTGATCGGGAGGG
>JANPKE010000467.1:0-2666 GCA_031425875.1 Nitrospirota bacterium | reverse complement strand
CACAAGTGCGACTGTGGTTCAACGAGAAAATTGAAGGAGACTACGCCTCGCTCGTGGTCCTCGATGCCCAAAAACAGCCAATCACCGACGTCAAGCCCACCCTTGCACTGGATGACCAGAAATCGATCGTGCTGCCCCTTCCCGAGCTGGCTCCCGGTAAGTACTCCGTCAAGTTCCGTGTCCTCTCGGTCGACGGCCATGTGGTTGAGTCTACCTTCGACTTCACTGTAAAGGGCGACACTCAAAGGAAATGATCGAGGCCGTCGGTACGCTGCTTCGCTGTCTGCAACTCGCGTCCAACATGATGCTGATCGGGGGTTGCGTTTTTTTAGCAATCGCCGAGCCGAAGAGCCTCGAATCAGGGCCTTCGTGGCTGGCTCGTCTGAAAAAGACTTTTCCTTGGTTGGCCACCCTCCTACTGATCGGCCTAGTCGGTCTCTTGGCTACGACGACCGCGCAGGCTACCGGATCCCCTGAGAATGCCTGGAACCCGCAAGCCTGGTTGGACTTTATCCATAAGACTCGTATCGGGTTTATCTGGACCCTGCGCGCTGCAAGTGCCCTTGCTGTCCTTGTGATCGTTCTGTACATTCAGGTTGCTCCTGCTGCGCGATGGCGCTACGTCATAGGTGCATCGGCGGCGGCGCTGCCCCTGGCCCTCGGTTCTCTCGCGAGCCATTCGGCGGCCGAAGAGCAAGCGGTCTTGGCCACCGTGACCTATGCCCTACATCTTATCGTAGCTAGCGTTTGGTTCGGCGGTCTCCCGGGCGTAATTCTTGTTGCCTCCACCATCGCGACCGGATCAGCTGACGAAAGATCCCATATCGGTGACGTGCTGGCTCGCTTCTCAAGATTGGCTCTCGTCACAATGATCGTTGTTGTCATATCAGGCATCGTCGTGGCCAATCGCATGTTTGAGACCAATTACGCCGGACTGGTCGCGACAGCCTATGGTTGGCTGCTTATCACGAAGCTCACGTTACTTGCCGTTATTCTTTCCATCGCCTCACGAGCAAAGTCTCTTTGGATACCATCGATTCGGCAACGCTCCGAGCAAGCCGCAACAAGTGGGGAAAAACTTCGGACATGGGTAACAGTCGAGTTTGGCCTCGCCATTCTCCTGGTCATCGTCGCGACCATACTGGCCAACGCGGTCCCGGCTAAGCATGAGGTCATCGATAACTGGCCCTACCCGTTCCGCTTCTCTATCGACGCAACATGGGACGACTGGCTTGTAAGGGCCATTGTGCTAACCGGCCTTGTACTCTTGATCATAGCTGGAACGACCATCGTACTCAGTCGCAAAAAACAGTGGGCAACCTCGTGGCGCATCGCTGTTCCAACTCTGCTGGGGATCATTGGACTTGGTGCCACCTTCTATCCCATTGCGGTACAATCCTACCCGGAGACGTATCGGAAGACCCCGGTTCCGTTCGATGCCATCTCGATTGCCAATGGCGTCGAGCTATTCACGGCGAATTGCATTCCCTGCCATGGCCCACAGGCTAAAGGGAACGGAGTCTTGGCTAAGACGCTGCCGAAACAACCCGTCGACCTGCTGACGGAGCCTCATACCGCCATGCACACGGCAGGTGACTTCTTCCATTGGCTGACCTACGGACGATTCAACGGTGTCATGCCGGCCTTCGGTGAGAAATTTTCAGAAGAAGAGCGCTGGGATCTCCTTAACTTTCTCCATGCCAATTCCCGAGGGTATCAATCCCGAATCATCACGCCCCGTATTTTGCCTGAGCAGCCGTTTATGGCCACCCCGAACTTTTCGTATACGGCGCACGATGGTTCAAGCGGCACCTTGAAAGACTTCCGAGGAAAACAAAACCTACTGCTCGTGTTATTCTCGTGGCCAGAGTCGCGTGTTCGGCTTGATCAACTTCGTACGGCTTCGACCGCGATTACCGCAACTAGCACGGCTATCCTGGCAGTCCCAATGACCGACCTTCCTCCGGATGAGCTGACCTCAATCGCACAGGGAATGCCGTTCCCCGTCATCACTCAAGGCGGACGCGAGATCTCCCGCAGCTATGCGCTGTTCCGCCGAACACTCTCGATTCCTGACTTGTTCGGTGAGGGCACTCGCCAGAGTCACATGGAGTTTCTCTTCGACCGATTCGGATACTTACGAGCTCGATGGATTCCTCATGGAGATGGACCAAGCTGGACAGACATGAGCCTTTTGACACAACAGATCACACAGCTCAATCAAGAGCGAGAGATCTTGCCTCCCCCCGGTGATCACGTCCATTGAATCAGCTCTAAATCAGGCCAAACCCACGGTAGTTGATCGAGAAAGTTTCATTCGGACAAAAACGCACATCGCATGGCCCGCCGAGAGGGACAGACATCATGGGACAGCCCTGCTGAGCTTGACTTCAACCATCCGCAAGAGTATACGTGGGGCCGCACGAACCACGCTTGCCATGTAGGCTTTATACGAGTTTTTTGCGAGCCTAACCCATGATATTTCCCTTGACTCATCTCAGATTTTTGTCGGATACTTGCTCACATTTTAACCGGTCCTTCCACGTGAGCAAATGAGACGTAGTTGTGGGGAAGGATCTTTCACTGAAACGTGGTGCTCCGTAGTTTCACTATTTCAATCAAACAGAAGGAGGTAGGGAGTATGGCTGCAGACAGTTCAGGGCGAG
>JANPKE010000466.1:0-5417 GCA_031425875.1 Nitrospirota bacterium | reverse complement strand
CTGGAGCGTGTCAAACTCCTTGGGGCCGGCAAAGAGCTGGAGTTCGAGCGGTGCTCCGGAGGAATCAACCGGTAACCGTACCGCCGTAGAGACAAGTTTGTCTCCTTGCTTCTTCGGCCAAGCGGATGCACTCGTCTTTGGAATAAGTGCAGAAATGAAGTACTTATCTTGTAGCGCGACCCATTTCACAGGGCCCTTGTGCTCAGTCTCGGTTTCCGGCATGTCGTGTTCAATCTTGTCGTCAATAAGCGAGGCGGCTCCGACAGAACCGATAAACCCTTCTCCCCAATCCACAACCCCAAAATTCGTCCCCAGTCCCAGTTTCACTGCTTCTGCGAGCCCGCTGGATTTCAACGCGATGTCGACGACATAGCTCTCGGTGTGAAACGTCAGTTGCTTTTCCAGCCGTATGCCGGTTGCTGGATTACTGTATGAGAAGGTTATATGGCCCGTAGGGCGGCCCTGGTCCAATGTCGTAAAGTCCTTTTCGACCCTGTAGATCCCTTCGATTAATTCTTTTGAATGCGTGGTGTCATCCACTGTGACCGTCAAGGGATCGGCAAACTTGCCGCGCTGTCGTACGAGTTGTACGAGAGACTTTCCATCGGAACTGCTGCGATAACGTTTGAGTTCCCAGCTCGTGAGTGCGGCCCCACGGGTCGTAAACGTAGCTCGGTAGAGTTCGGTCTCAACCACGATGAATTCCGGCGCAGAAGATTCTCGACGTGGATCTTGGGGGCGAACCTCCCCGGCGGATGGTTTTTGCGGTGCAATGGTCGTGGTCGCGGGAGCGCCCGGAGTCGGAGATTCAGGGCCTATGCTCGAAGGAGATGACGTCTCGCTTCTGGAAGGCTCCGCCTCTTCCGAAATAGTCGGTTCAGGAAGTAGGCCCAGCTCTTTAATTAGGTACTCGTAGCCAAAGATAATCCCAAGAGAGAGTACCAAGAACACGATGACGCGCTTTTCCATGAAGAAGCTATGCTTTCTTTGATAAAGATGTACTCGTCGCTACTTGACCGGGTCTTCTCCACCGGGGTGGAAGGGGTGACATTTCATAAGCCGGAGGATGGCTAAGCCGAGCCCCTGTAATGCTCCATATTTCGTGATCGCATCTGAGGCGTATTGCGAACAACTGGGTTCGAATCGGCATGTGCGACCGTACAAAGGGGAAATCACCATACGGTATCCTTGAATTAGCCACAGACACAGTGATCGCATATCAATAGGCCCTTGCTCGAAGCAGATGCAGGCGCTCAAGCGACGTCCTCCACGCTTGGGCCAACCCCTCATGGGATTGCAAGAGTGCATCTCGCTTTGGAAACACGAGCAGTCCTCGCCCCGGAACCAAGTCCGGATGTAATTGCCTTACCAGTTCACGAAAGACTCGTTTCGCCCGATTGCGCCGGACGGCATTCCCAAATCGCTTTCCCACGATAATTCCGACCCGACTCGGGGCATCGTCCATCTTGTGCGCCAAGAGATTGAAGAGCCCGGTTGAAATTCGGCGACCATGTTGTTTAACGGTCTGAATATCTCGGCTGTTGCGCAAGAAAATACCATGGTCTATGCGGGGTTTCGGTGTCATTGAATGAAGGAGGTGTTTCGAGGCCGCATCCCATCCGTTCACGATCCCGGAGAAGACTCTAGGTGGTAGGTGAGCGCACGCTCAACAGCAACGCGAGAGAATTGGAGAGCGACCCGAAGGACACCTGCCGATCCGACACGATGTGCCTAGACAGTCAACCGAGCTCGTCCCTTAGCCCTCCGGCGGGCCAGCACCTTACGTCCGTTCTTGGTGCTCATACGTTTTCTAAACCCGTGCTCACGCTTCTTCTTTAAGTTGGACGGTTGTTGCGATGTAAAAGACATAGTCCCCTTTCCGCTCCCTCGCTTTGATATAGTCAGGTCAAATGAACGGTGGATTATAGGGGAGGCATGTGGGCCTGTCAATTTCAGGCTGCCTCCAGCCATCGACCTGTACTCTTGGCTTCGACCCTAAATCTCCACAGTATTGAGGCGCTTTTGCTTTTGGCCACCAGAGTGCCACAAAGTCAGGTGTCACGGGATGATCAAAGTCACCATAACTATTGGAAATAGATTGAATTGTTACCTGATACCGACAATTATCGGTGGCACCGAGCTTGCTGCATATTTTAGGCGTGTCAGTATGCCAGAAGGTCGTAGTCTGTTAAGCTGGCGTATCTATCATGAAATAATCTTTATAGTATTCGAGGAGTAGCAGCGGCTGCGAATCAGGCACTGCTATGCTTAGGATGGTTGCAAGAACAGCTGGATTGACCGAAATCGATGGATAGAACCTGTAAGGAGGATTCTTCGTTATGTTGAGAAAAGCATCTCTTGTCTCTCTAACCTTGACTCTCATTATGATTGCTGGATGTGCGGAACCTCCCACCCAGCAGATCCAGGAAGCAGAAAAGGCTCTCAAAGATGCACAGGAAAGCGGCGCGGCCACCTATAGCGCTGATGAGTATGCCAAGCTGGAAGGGACCCTCGCCGCCTTGCGGAAAGAAGTCACCGATCAAGATGGAAAATTCACACTCCTTCGAGACTACGGCAAGGCCCAACAACTGTCTGCCTCGGCCAAAGCCGATAGTGAACGGATCAAGACGGCCGCGACCCTAAAAAAGGAAGAGGCTAAGGCAGCCGCCTTACAAGCTCAACAAGTCGCCGAAGAGGCAGTGAAAGCCACGCAGGATTTGGTCGCCAAGGCACCGGTTGGAAAAGATCGCGCCGCAGTGGAGGCCATAAGGAACGACGTAGACGGGCTCAAGTCGTTACTAAAACAGGTTCAGGTATCGATCGACAAAGAAGATTATCCGGCTGCGCAAACCCAGGCGAAGGCTATTCACGACATGAGTCAAGGCGTGTCAGCCGAAATACAGAACGCACTTGCGAAGGTGGGCAAAGGAAGACCTGCGAGGAAAAGATAACGCACGACATGGCGCCGAACCAGACTCATACGACGCTTGCTGCGATCCTCTGCGTTCTCTGCGTAACCGGGTGTGTTCAAGCCGTTCCGCCGGACCTCCTTGTTGCTCTTGAGGCCATCGACCAGGACTTGATCGCATTGCGGGCTCCGGAAGCTGCGCCTGAGGAGTATAGGCAGTTTGTTCGCCAATGGGTCTCTCTGAAAGCGCGCGTCCAATTGGACGATGATCTGATCAGATGGCCATGGGAAGCGAGTGATCTTGAGAATGAACTCCGCCGGCTGTACATCACGAGCGAACGTACCGTCTCCCAGCTCCACGAGCGGCAAGCCTCGCAGCACCGCACGGCGCAAGCCACGGTGGCTCGCCTTGAAGAACAGCTTCATGCGATTACCTCGAGGGTCGAATCGATCGATGGGCGCATCCTCCTAGGAGAAAGAGTCGTTCAAACAGATCTTCTGGTTAAACAAGCTCGCTCCTTCTTCGAACAAAAAGACTTCCAACGAGCCATGCAAGCAGCGGTGAAAGCGGATCATGCGCTCAAGGCCCAGGCTTCATTGCTCCGTCAAGAATTAGGACGATATGCCGACGCGAGCCGAATCGCGTATTGGCAAACCTTGGCCAAGCAAACCATCGATTGGTCGCGCATCCACCAGTCAACGGCCATCGTGGTGAGCAAAGCCGACCGAGAATTGACCCTCTACAAGAGCGGACGGAAGGTGCTATCATATCGCGTTCGGTTGGGGTTCAATGGCATGTTGGAAAAGCAGTTTCAGGGGGACGGAGCGACACCGGAAGGTCGGTATCGGGTGATGGATAAGCGAGGCCAAGGGCAGACGCAATTCTACCGAGCGCTGGCCCTGGATTATCCCAATGCTGAAGATCGGCGGCGATTCAACTATGCGAAGAAATCCGGAAGAATCGGCCTGGCCAAAGGCATCGGGGGCCAAATCGAGATCCATGGAGCCGACAATGAACTGTTGGCCCAGACCCTTGGGTGTGTCATGCTTGATAATCCAAATATGACGGTTCTTTACGAAGGCGTCTCTGTCGGGACACCGGTCACGATCGTCGGTGCCTTGACGAGAGAGAATGCGGTAGCCCTGGCCTTATCGGAACTTGCCCAACGGAGAGATGAAATCTGAGCGTAGACCAATGGGCCGACTCCTTCTTGCAACCTCAGCGGGCGTCTTGCTTCTACTCCTGGTCGTGAATGCCTCGACGACCAAACGCATAGCGCCCGAAGATTCCCACGTCGTTCACCCGTCCCCTGTCCAGGACAAAACCAGTCTGCGACCATTGCAAGATCGGTATAAGCTGCTCTCCAAGCAGCTGTCCCAACTCATACCGAGTCAGCCCTACATCGTGGTCGATACGGCCAGGAACCGACTCTATGTGAAGCAGCAAGAGAAAGTGGTTCTCGATGCCATTGCGTCGACCGGTAGCGGAGTCATTCTTGACAAACCAGGAGAAGGAAACAGCCAGTGGGTTTTTGACACGCCACGAGGAGAATTTCTCGTGAAGACAAAATTAACGAATCCCACGTGGATCAAGCCGGATTGGGCGTTTATCGAAGAAGGACTCGCTGTTCCGAAAAACGCCGCCGAACGAGCGGAACAAGGTGTGCTGGGTGATTATGCGCTGGGTTTTGGAAAAGGCTACTTCATCCACGGGACGCTCTATACCCGATTGTTGGGGAAGAATGTGACACATGGATGCATCCGGCTGAATGACGGCGATCTTAAAGGTGTCTACACGCTCGCCCGAGTGGGGACACCAATCATGATCTTTTAACCTCTCAACAGTGCGCAGATATTGATGATGAAACTCTGCGCCATTCTGATCCTCTTCGTCTTCACCACGCCAAGCTGGGGAAAGGAGCTCGAGGCCTTTCCTGACCTGCAGCTCAACGACGCACAAGGACTGAAAGAAGCGACCCGTGTGCTCGAGGAAGAACTCAAACTCGCGGCACGCCCACAGACCTATGTGCTGATCGATCTGGTTGGGAGCACCATCCAGATTAAAGGTCGTGGCATCGGGCTCCACCAGATTCCGATCATTCGCTGGTCTGGTGAGTCGCGAAACGAATTAAAAGGGATACACAAGCTGGTTGCGCGACCATCAGTCGTCCGAAGAAAAATCGATCCGGGTGCCCCGGGTGAACAGGAGCCGATTTCACTCGCCGATATGCCTACCGACTATGTCTTGTCCTGTTCGCCTCAGATGACCATTGCCGTGGTTCCCTCGACAGCCGGCGAAAGCCTCCTTCGCGGGGTCGCCATTCTGGGAAAATCCGGGTGGCATCACGTGCAACATTGGGCCAGCTCGCTCTTCACCGACACCCCATCAACACCGACACCTCATCTGCAACTCACCATCTCGGTCGACCATGCGCAGTCCCTAGCCTGGTCGCTGGTGGACGGAATGGCGATCCTCATTCGCCGGCCAACCGACAAATAAGCAGCTGAC
>JANPKE010000465.1:0-4631 GCA_031425875.1 Nitrospirota bacterium | reverse complement strand
AATTACCCGATGCGACCGTGCTCGTCATGCAGGGAATCATTTTCCTCGTCATCCTCTTTAGCGAAACCCTGTACGGTCGTTTTGCGAAGTTACAGAAACAAGGAGCATCCTGATGGAAGTCGGGTGGTGGGGAGTGCTCATCGCCGTGCTGGGCGGAGCGATTCGAATCGGTACGCCGTTTCTTTTTGTGTCGTTGGGCGAATGTTTGACCGAGAAAAGCGGCCGCATCAATTTGGGCCTGGAAGGCACACTGATTATGGGCGCCATGACGGGCTACGCCGTCTCGCTGCATAGCGGGTCTCCGTGGCTGGGAGTCTTGTGTGCCGGCCTGGCCGGCATGGTGCTCGGGGCCTTACACAGCTGGATCTGCAGTTTCCAACGGGTCAACGATATCGCGGTCGGAATCGCGATGATGCTATTCGGGACCGGGTTGGCCTTTTTTCTGGGAAAGCCCTATATCCAGCCATCTGCGCCTCGATTACCCTCGATCGATCTCGGCGCGTGGAGTGATATTCCGCAACTCCAGGCGGCTCTGCAGATCAACGCCTTGTTTCTGCTAGGGATCGTCGTGGCGGTCCTGATGGGATGGATGTTGAAGAATACAGCGTGGGGATTAAAAGTTCGGGTCGTCGGCGAAAGCGCCGATGCGGCACGCGCCCTAGGATTGCCGGTGGACCGTATACGGATCCTCAGCACGGCTCAAGGAGGATTCTTGGCCGGAATCGGTGGGTCCTATCTCTCCCTCTACTACCCATTCAACTGGAGCGAAGGCCTTTCGAGCGGGCAGGGGCTGATGGCGGTAGCACTGGTGATCTTTGCCCGCTGGCAGCCGGTGGGTTGCCTCTGGGTGTCGCTCTTGTGGGGAGGAGCGGCTGCGTTAGGGCCATCCTTGCAATCCGTAGGAGTCACAGGAGGATATTATATCTTCAACGCGATCCCCTACATCATGACGCTGGCTATGATGATCATCACATGCTCCCCGCGGCGCACACTGGTGGGAGTGCCACATGAACTGACAGTGACTCGTTAGGTCGAAGATGCTGCAAAATCTCTCCAGCGTCGTTCTCGCATCGCTCAAGGCCTCAACGTACCAACCGCGTACGCCTCGGCCTTTCGCTCGCTGCGGCCTTGCTGGACGAGCTTTTCCAGCATCTTCGGAGACCAATCGAAAGACATATTCTGATGACATCATGAAGAGGTGAGCCATGAGTAGGTACGTAGCATCCGACCCCTATCCCTATCCCTATAACGGTGACCTCCGACCCGAAAATACAGTCTTTCTCATCATCGACATGCAGACTGATTTTTGCGGCAAGGGCGGCTATGTCGATAAGATGGGCTACGACATTTCTCTCACCCGTGCCCCGATCGCACATATCCTCAACGTGCTGTCGAAAGCCAGAACCATTGGAATGCATGTCTTCCACACGAGGGAAGGCCACCGGCCAGACTTGGCGGATCTACCGGATAATAAACGGTGGCGCAGCCGGAGAATCGGAGCCGGCATCGGAGATCCCGGTCCTTGCGGGAAAATCCTCGTGCGAGGAGAACCGGGATGGGAAATCATCCCTGAACTCGCTCCCAAGCCGGGCGAACCGATCATTGATAAGCCTGGCAAAGGGTCATTCTGGGCGACCGATTTGGAGATGTTGTTGCGACTTCGCGGCATCCAAAATGTGGTCCTTGCCGGAATCACCACCGATGTCTGCGTCCATACCACCATGCGCGAAGCCAATGACCGGGGTTTCGAATGTCTCTTACTGGAAGACTGTTGCGGTGCGACTGATTTCGGCAACCACCAGGCTGCGATCAAAATGGTCACAATGCAGGGCGGCGTGTTCGGCGCCGTGGCAAAATCAGATGCCCTATTAGAGGCGCTTTCATGACCGACGGAGTTCCTCCAGATTTGCAAGCGGTGGGGATTACTAAACGCTTCGGGCCGCTCACGGCCTTGAAGGATGTGAATTTTCGACTGCGGTCCGGCCAATTCCATGCCCTGCTCGGTGAAAACGGCGCAGGCAAGAGCACCCTAGTCAAATGCATCATGGGGTATTACCACCCTGATGAGGGGAAAATTTTGTTGGATCAGCAACTGGTCACGATTCGCAGCCCGCGCGATGCACAGACTTTCGGCATCGGCATGGTGTATCAACAGTTCACCCTCATTCCAAACATGACGGTCCTCGAGAACCTGGTGATCTCCAAGGCCAAGCTAGACCCTGTCATCAATTGGCAGAAAGAAGAGCATCAGCTGACACAGTTCATGGACACAATGCCGTTCAAGGTGTCGCTCACCGCTCGTGTCAGTTCGCTTGCCGCAGGCGAAAAACAAAAAGTGGAAATTCTCAAACAACTCGCGCTGCAGAACCGCATCCTTATTCTGGACGAACCAACCTCCGTCCTGACGCCACAAGAAGCGGATGAAGTCTTGGGCCATCTCCGGACCATGACCCTGGCGCAACAAGTGAGCGTCCTGATCATTACCCACAAGCTTCGCGAAGTGGCGGCATTTGCTGATGAAGTGACGGTCCTTCGCAAGGGACAATTCGTGGGTTCGGGAAACGTCTCGGAATTGAACGTATCTCAGATGGCGGAGATGATGGTAGGTTCGGAAGTGACGGCGAAGCCGAAGCAACGGACCGTCTCGTTAAGGAAAGTTCCGAAGCTGGTCCTGCAAGATATCCGTGTCAAGGACGATATCGGTGTGGAAGTCGTGCGGGGGCTGCATCTCACCATCCATGAAGGCGAGATCGTCGGAGTGGCCGGTGTATCGGGCAATGGCCAGCGAGAACTGGTCGAGATCCTTTCAGGGCAACGCCAGGCTACGTCCGGCACGATCCGCGTGCAGGATCAGCCTTTTCACCCGACTCGCGAGAAGATCATGCAGCACAAGATGTTCTGTCTGCCGGAAGAACCGCTCCAGAACACGTGCGTGGGACGCATGACGGTGGCGGAGAACCTGGCGTTTCGTAATTTCGATCGTGAACCTCACGCGGTGAGAGGGTGGCTCATCAGTCGCCCCGCACTGCGCCACAGCGCATTCGGGCTGATCGAGCGCTACAACATCAAACCGCCCTATCCCGACACGCCCATTCAGTCGCTTTCGGGAGGCAACGTGCAGCGCGCAGTCTTAGCGCGTGAGCTGTCGGCGGAGGTGGAGATTTTGATCATCGCCAACCCCTGTTTTGGGCTGGACTTCCTAGCCATGGAGGAAATTCGCCTGCAGATTGTCGCCGCGCGCAATCGTGGGACGGCCGTTCTTCTGGTTAGCGAAGATCTCGACGAGATTCTGGAACTATCCGACCGCACAGTGGTGATGTTCAACGGGCAACTCGTTTATGAAACCACGTCGTCCGTCGCCGACCTGGCAATTATTGGCCGACACATGACAGGACATACGACATGACTACCGTCATTGCCTCTCCCTATCCCTATCCCTTGCCGGCGAACGACTCAGGCAATCGCGTGGCATTGGTGATCATCGATATGCAGCGCGACTTCGTCGAGCGGGGCGGGTTCGGCGCGGCGCTTGGGAATAAGGTCGAACATCTGCAGAAAATCGTGCCGACCGTCGCAAGACTCCTCAAGACATTCCGCGAATTACGGCTGCCGGTGATTCACACGAGGGAGGGCCATCGTCCCGATCTCTCGGATTGTCCACCCGCCAAGAAACGGCGTGGGGATTCCACGCTCCGCATCGGCGATCCTGGTCCGATGGGACGCATTCTGGTCTTGGGAGAGCCGGGAAACGATATCGTCCCAGAGCTACATCCCGAAGCCGGTGAACTCGTCATCGACAAGCCGGGCAAGGGAGCATTCTACGCCACCAATCTACAGGATCGCCTGAAGGCGCTCGGCATCACTCATCTGGTGTTTACCGGCGTGACGACGGAAGTCTGTGTGCAAACCAGCATGAGAGAAGCCAACGATCGCGGCTACGAATGTTTGCTGGTTGAGGATGGCACCGAAAGTTATTTCCCTGATTTTAAGCAGGCGACGGTCCGCATGATCCAATCGCAAGGCGGCATTGTCGGCTGGGTAACGACGGCCGACCATCTCATCGCATCGCTTCGGCAGGCCTACGCAGGGAGCACCGCGTGAACCAGAGTGACGTGCTGCTCGCGGTCAACGGCACACTGATGCGAGGACTCGAGCTTAACCCAAACATGATGGCTGCCAAGGCAACGTTCGTTCGGGAGACGATGACCGAGCCAACGTATCGGCTCTGGACGATCAACGACGTGCATCCTGCCATGCTGCGCGTCACCGATGGGACCGGTGTCAAAGTGGCAGTCGAAGTCTGGTCAGTGCCCCCCGTAGGGCTGGCGGGAATCTTGCTGAATGAGCCCCCTGGTCTGTGCATCGGAAAGGTGCGGCTGGAAGATGGTAGCATCGTTCTGGGTGTGTTGGGCGAACCGGCGCTCGTCGAAGGCCATCGGGAGATCACCGCCTACGGCGGCTGGCGGTCGTACCTAGCAAGACATTCGAGACACTAGTTGGCCAGGCTATAGACAATCGGAAGGCTTACGACGATTTGCGGCTTGCCGATGGCATGTTTCATATGGAGGGGACAGGCCAGCTTCACCGCTTCCATAGCCGCCATATCGAGCGCCGCGTACCCTGAGCTCTTC
>JANPKE010000464.1:0-2533 GCA_031425875.1 Nitrospirota bacterium | reverse complement strand
CTGGGCCATGTGAATATTCGCGTGGCGATGACGAACGATATGGTGCATACCCATTTGTCAGCCGACAGACTTGAGGTGGGGCAATTTCTCGTCAACGGACAGGATCGCCTGCAAGCCGCGCTTCAAGCAAACGGATTGGACATGGGACAGTTCCGTGTAGACATCGATCGTCAGAGTGCCGGTCGCTCTTTCCAGCAGGACTCTTCTCAGGAACAAGGACACACCTGGAATCAGAGGTCGGACGAAATGAAGTGGGGGCAGAGTCCAGACCGACAGGATGCCTCCCCCACATCGCTCCATAGCCTCTTGAATATCGTGGCGTAGATCGAAAGGGAGATACCAGAAATGATCGATGTATCGACACTCAATTCGGCGGGAACCCCGGAGACATCGAACAAAACCGGACCTCGACAGTTGGGCCAGGATGACTTTCTCAAATTGCTGATCACACAACTTAAAAACCAAGATCCCTTAAAACCGACAGACAATGCTGAATTCGTTTCACAGCTCACGCAATTCAGTCAGTTGGAGCAGACCGCGAAGCAGGCAAAGTTGCTTCAGCAGAGCCTCGACGCACAAGCCTCGTCGCTACAGTTCACGCTGCTTCCGATGATCGGCCGCACCATCACTGTCGGCCAGTCGCTGGTTCAGCTAGGGAAAGGACCTACTCCTGTCGGGTATTCGCTCGACAACAATGCGACGAACGTTCGCATCAGCATTATGGATCAGCAAGGGCAAGTTGTGCGGAGTCTAGAGTATCGTGATCGACCCGCAGGGCCACAGGTTGCTGAGTGGGATGGAAAAAGCCAGAATGGGACCCTCATGTCGCCTGGTCTCTACCGCTATCTCGTCTCAGCCACGGATCAAGAAGGAAAGCCTCTGCAGGTAGAGGGCCGTGCCTCCCTGACAGTCACGGGGGTTCGCATGGAAGAGGGGCAAGCCAAACTCCTTGTTGGTGATTTGGCTATTGATCCATCATCGGTCATCGAGCTGCGATAACAAGAAAGAGGAGGAGTATACCCATGGGAATTCTGTCGTCGCTTTTTACGGGCGTCAGCGGGTTGAACGCAAACGGAAATGCGTTGTCAGTCGTGGGGAATAATATCGCAAATCTGAGTACAATTGGGTTCAAGTCCAGCCGATCCGTCTTCGCCGACTTGATCAGTTCTTCGCTGGGAGGGGCGGGTGGTGCAATTCAGACTGGTTTGGGGGTATCGCTTAACGGAGTGCAAGGGAACTTCAGTCAAGGGTCGCTCAGTACCACCAGTAACGCACTGGATTTGGCCATCGACGGTAACGGATTCTTTGTCCTCAGGGATCCGGCCGGCGCGGCGTTCTATTCTCGAGCAGGACAGTTTCATCTGGATGCGCAGAACCGCATCGTCGACCCCAGCGGATTCTTCCTCCAAGGCTATCAGGTCAATACCAGCGGTCTCATTACCGCCAGCATCGGTGGAGTCACGCTCCCCACTACAACGGCTCCGCCGAACCCGACCAGCACCGTCGATATCGGCGCTAATCTAAATTCACAATCAACGACCGGTACCTTCTCACTCGCAGATCCGGCCGGAACATCTCGATTTTCAACATCGCTCACCGCCTATGATTCTGTCGGCAACAGCCATCTCCTTACCACATATTTTACGAAGACAGCGGCGAATACCTGGACCTATAACGTCCTAGGCAGTACGAACGAGGTCGTCACCGGCAATTACCATTCATCGAATGTGAATGCCTCCCTGGGGCTTGTGCGGTTAGCATCCGGTTCTCTGACATTCACGACATCCGGTGCACTTGATACCGAGAGTGTGGTGACGAGCTATGATACCGGCACTGCCGGAGGAACCGCTGGGGGCACGGTTGGGCAAGCTCAAATCGATTTTGTCGGCGCGACTGCGGATCAGGCCATTGCCTTCAATTTCGGCACAAGTGTGACGACTGATGGGGGGACCGGACTGAACCTCACCACCCAATTCGGCGCGGCTTCTGGGTTGGTTCAGCAAGCCCAAAATGGGTTTGGTGCCGGAGCGCTCCAGACCTTCAGTGTAGAGACCAACGGGATGGTCAATGGCCGATTCTCCAACGGGCAGGTTCGTCCCTTGGCTCAGCTGGCGTTGGCACGGTTTCCTGATCCGTTGGGGCTCGTGCGAACCGGAAAGAATACTTTTGCCGAGTCGGGCACGTCCGGGCAACCATTGGTTGGAGCTGCCACGTCGGCAGGCCTCGGGCGAATCCTGGCTAACACACTTGAGCTGTCGAATGTCGACCTCGGTGAAAGCTTTATCGATATGATCGCTGCGCAGCGAGGGTTCCAGGCGAACTCGCGCGTGATCACCACGTCCGACGAAATATTACAAGAGTTGGTCAATCTGAAACGGTAGATCCGTCCTTTTTCACAGCAGGGCTGGGAGCGATCGTCGTTCCCAGCCCTCCTCTTCATTACTCTGCTCTTCCATCCGGTGTCATTCACTCTTCCAGGGCCATCATCCTGCACCCTGTCAGCTTCTTGACGGTGTCAAGAGGTTGCTTGACA
>JANPKE010000463.1:0-2942 GCA_031425875.1 Nitrospirota bacterium | reverse complement strand
CGCGCTCCATCTGGTATGTCCAACCCTCGCCCCTGCTCGATTTCTCTGAGCAGATGATCGACAAAGTACGGCGCATCGGTGAGGACATCCTGATTCAGCATCACCTTCACCGGTCGGTTCATGGCCTCGGCCACGGCGTGCTCCGTCAAGATCCCCTCATCCTTCAATCGGCGAAGCACCACATTGCGGCGCCTCGTGGCATCCTCCACGTTTTTGACAGGGGAATACGCATTGGGCCCCTTGATCAATCCGACAATCAGCGCGATTTCATCGATCGACAAGTCGTCAAGATTCTTGCTGAAATAGCGATGGGCGGCTTCTCCCACACCGTAGATTGAAACCGGTCCGGCTTGGCCGAGATAGATCTCGTTGACATAACTTTCTAGGATCTCCTCTTTCCGATACTTGAACTCGAGCGCCATTGCAGCCATCACTTCTTGGAGTTTCCGCCCAATGGTTCGTTTGGGAGAATAGTACAGATTCTTGGCCAACTGTTGGGTGAGCGTACTGCCTCCCTGCACAAGGGCGCCGCGAGTCATGTCGATCCAAAACGCTCGAGCAATCGCGATGGGGTCAACCCCGAAATGAGAAAAAAATCGACGATCCTCGACGGTTAGCAGCGTCTTGATCAGAGTGGGAGGGACACGGTCCAGGGGAATCCATTCCCGGACCTGTCTGGAGCCGGAGCGCATCCCACTGATCAACACCGGCTCGAGCGAGACCAAAGAAAGCGGGTGCCCATCGGACACGGACAGCACCTCGGTGACGAGACCATCGGCCAATTTCAAGCGGACCGACCGTGCAGGCAGTCGAGCCTCCTCCTGAGCATGGAGAAAGATCTCAATGGAGTCCTTGGTCGCAAAGTACTCACCGGCAACCCGCGGTGCCGCAGTGGCCGGCTTGTATTCCAACCGTTGCAGATGGTCGAGCAATCCTGAATCGGCAGCGTGGAGTCCCGGCGTCAAAAAAAACGGGGCGCCGTAGATCAACAGCGGCGGATGCTCGTCGCTTTTGGGAAGCGCCAAACTAGTGGAAAGAAAAGCGCCATATCCTGCCACGAGAGCGAACGCTACTCCGCAGACGATCAGGAACGGTAGGAGAACCCGCCTCGCCAACGAAACGGACCGATCTGACGTTTGAATCGACATAGTCTCAGCATGCCCTGTGTAGTCAGACGAGAAACACTGTGCAACAGATTACCAAATTCAGGGAATTTACGTGGAAGAACTTGTGATACGTCGAAAAGGGCAAGACCGTCCTGAAGCCTTGTGCAATCTGCGCACATGTGGCCGGCTTAAGCGGTACCGTTCCTGTCGGCGTTGCCACACTCCATGCGATGTGTGTCGCACGTGGACTGGCAGTGCCTACAGCGCATTCCTGGCAAGATCAATACAGTTGAACACAATCCGCACCGCCTCATGGTGTTGGGAGTCACGGCACAGGCTGATCACCGGATGATGAGAGCCGGTCCAGATCGTTTAGGTCGGCTGGTTAGGGTTGGGGTCAGGCGGAAGTCCGAGGTCGAGCAAATGTTTCAGCCCCTTGAATTTGGTGGCTTCTGCTTGCCGATCCCGCTCGGCTTCTTCACGACGGCGTTCCCGCTCGCTGTAGCCGACCACCCAAAACCGGCATGGATCGAAGTGCCGCCAGGCCGGCATGGTCGCAGACAACTCGCCAGCAAAGTGCCGTTGCGGAGAGCCCATGCGATGAAACCGACGGACAAGGTGGTACCCGTAAGTGCGGCAATCCGCGCGACAATCGCATGCTGCTCTTTGGAAACGTCCATCGCCTGCTCCAGCGAGGCCGTCATTTCATCAAGCTTGGATAACAGGAGATCGCTCACCGACTGAGATTTCTCGGCTGCTTCAGCGTCAAGCGTTGGAGCCGGTTCGACGGAAATAGCGGGGAAGAGCAGCGAGTCCTTGGCCACGTTGATCGTTTCTCTCGGTTCGTCAGCCCTGATCGGAACCAGGCGTTCCGTCGGCGACGGCCCAGCGCTTACCGGATGAAATTCTGATGGCGTAGCACTGGGACCTTGCGCTATTGGTGGGAGGGGCGATCCATCGGTCGATTGTATGGGTGGACCCGATGGACTCGACGGAATAGGTCCTGGACCAGTTGGGCCTGTTGCAGTCGTGAGCAGGAGGCTTGGAAGAACTTCTGCCACATCCGTTACGGTGACTTGTATCGTTTGCACCGTGCTCGCCCCTTGGCTATCAGTGACCCGGACTTGCACCACATATACATTGTCGCCATTGGCATCCGTTACAACCTCGAAATCGCGGGGGGCCGTAAAGGCCAGGGCGCCGGTCACCGCATTGATCGTAAAGAGCGCTTGATCCGCCCCACCACTCACACTGTAGGTCAGGGCTTGGGCTGGAAGATCCACGTCGGCGCCGGTCACAATCATCACTGCGCTCACATTCTCCGCGACGTTGATCGCGAAGGTCGCGCCACCACCGCCGCTCGTGATTGTCGGTGTGTCATTGACCGGGGTAATCGTCAGCGTGACGGTCGTGCTCCCACTGGATCCGCCGGAGCCGTCACTTACGGTGAAGGTGAAACTGTCGCTCGTCGTCTCGGACCCATTGTGGATGTAGACCAGGCGATTGGCGATGATATCAGCTTGGGTGAACGTACTTGCCGAGACCCCTGGGTCGGTCGTCAGTTCCAATCGTCCATAGGCCGGACCCGTTCCAATGGTGTACCTCAGCTGGGCTGCCGTATTATCTGGATCCGTCACGGCCAACTCGGTGCTATCGATCGTATCCGTTCCTCCTTCGGCAACCGTGCTGCCGGTATTGACGGTAAGCGTTGGTGCATCGTTCACCGGTGTCACGGTGACGCTGATCACCTGCGTGCTGGTATTGCCCGCGTCATCGGTAATCGTCACGGTGAAGCTGTCACTGCCGTTCCAGTCTGCGGTCGGCGTATAGCTCCAC
>JANPKE010000462.1:0-5076 GCA_031425875.1 Nitrospirota bacterium | reverse complement strand
ACGAACAAGGGAAGCACCATGTACGGAAAGACGACGATATCTCGGACGGGCAACAGCGGGAGTTGATTGGGCACTTCAATGTTTTGGGGAGACTGAATTTCTTGTTCGTTTGGGTCTGTCATGTGCCTGCCTGTTCTTTATCTGAGGTGGCGGGTTCGACGAATCAGGGTCTGTATGTACTCATCACGCGTCTCGGCTGCCTGCGCTCTCGCCTTAGGCGTCTTAGTGTTCCATCCGATGGAACCGCGCACCAGGTTCGACTATCCAGCCAATGATCATGCCGAATGCAGAATGGTCATTGTTGGGAGTCTCGCGACTGAGTCACCACCAGGATCGATGGGATCATGCCCGACGATTATTCGAAGCGGTCTGCATTCTGGTCGAAAGGTAGTCGCGGAATTCTGCTCCCAATGCCGGGTTCTTCAACCCAAACTCAACGGTGGCGATTAAAAAGCCCAGCTTGTCTCCGGCATCATGGCGTTGTCCCTCTATCTCAAGTGCAAACATCGGAGATTTTCTTGCCAGCGTCCTGAGTGCATCGGTCAACTGAATTTCTCCGTTCTTTCCAGGAGGGGTTTTCCTCAGGATCGGGAAAATTTCAGGAGGAAGGATATACCGGCCGATTACGGCGAGCGTGGAGGGGGCATCAGCCGGCGATGGCTTCTCGACCAAATCCTCGACCCGATGCAGACCGTGAGCGCGGCGCTTGGGCGTCACGATGCCGTATCGGCTGACATCTGCCTTGGGAACTTCCTGCACCCCGAGAACTGCCCCATGGCGCTTTTTATAGATGTGGATCAGTTGCGCAAGCCCTGGGACATCGGCGTCGATGATCTCATCCCCGAGAATGACGGCGAAAGGTTCGTCGCCGATCAGGTGTTGCGCGCACAACACAGCATGCCCCAATCCAAGGGCTTCGGATTGCCGCACGTAACAGAAGTTCGCGAGGTTCGAGATCTGTCGCATTTGATGGAGCACCTGACTTTTGCCGGTGCCTTTCAGATTTTCTTCCAATTCAACGGAACGATCGAAGTGATCTTCAATCGCGCGTTTGCCACGGCCGGTAATCACGATGATGTCTTCGATGCCAGAGGCCACCGCTTCTTCGACCGTATATTGGATGAGTGGCTTGTCGACCAACGGCAGCATCTCCTTGGGAGATGCCTTTGTGGCTGGAAGGAACCGCGTCCCAAGGCCGGCGGCTGGAATGATCGCTTTTCTGACCGTCAGACGTGACATGGGAGGATACTATGTGAAGGGGGGGGGTGAAGTCAAGAAACGGACGAACTCATCGCATCGAAAACGACGGTGTCGTTTCCATGAGAGAGAACACGAGCGATATTCATGAGCGAAGCGTGTCGCACACAAACTTTTTTGCATCGGTGACCGGCGGCGAGAATCGATGCACCATCCTTCAGAGAGTTTCGGAATCAGTGCGGAGTAAGGAGGTGCGCACGTCGAATCAGACCGGAAGGGAGGACGCTTCTTTACAATGCAGGATGACCTCAATATAATCCGGAAGTTTTGCGCGGTCGGGTGACGTGAGAGATGCTCATGTGGTAGAGCTGCCTGACTGCGGATCCCCGATGAGAGTACTCGTGTGGTTCAGCGCGTTCCCTGGAGCGGGACAGACTGACTCGTAGGAAGTTGGCGTACGTCGATAACGGAGAGGACCTGTGTGATGGTTTCAACCGCCTCATCCATCCCCATACCTCGTTACAGGAATCCTTATCGGTGACCGAGCATGCCGTCTACAGGCCTCGATCGTTTGTGGTCGCGGTCATGGTTGTTTTTGTGTTGTGGAGTGTGCTCGAAGCACTCGCTCAGGCTCCTGAACTCAAGGTCGTTTCGATTGATATTCGGGGGGCTAAACGAATCGAAGTGTCGGCAATTGCCGGTCGACTCACGCTGAAAGCCGGTGATCGCTATATGCCGGACCATGTGCGTGGACAGGTGAAGATTTTATACGATACGGGATTTTTCGAGGATGTGCAGGTTGAAACCGAATCGATTGCCGAGGGGATGGCGGTGACCTTCGTTGTGCAGGAGAAGCCGTTCATCACCGAGATCGTCTTCGACGGTAACCAGCAGTTGACCGACGAGAAGCTGAAGGAAAAAACGACCATCAAGAGCCAGACATTTCTTGATCAACAACAGGTGAAGGAAAGCGCCGAGACCATCCGACGGGTCTATCAGCATGACGGCTATTACAATGCGCAGGTCGTTCCCGTGATCGAGGCATTAGATGAGGATCGGAAGCGTCTCACCTTTCATATTACGGAAGGGGAGAAAGCCAAGGTCAAGACGGTGATATTCGAAGGGCTGCGTGCGGCGACGAAGACCGAGATGCTGAGTGTCATGTCGACGCGGGAATGGATCCCTTGGTATGGCTTCTTCACGAAGCTCAAGCTGCCGTCGATGGTGTCCGATGCGGGCGTCTTGAAACACGAGGAGGTGGGTAATGATGTGGAGCGCATTAGGGAAGTACTCCTGAATAAAGGGTATTTCAATGTTCGGGTCGGCCAGCCGTCGGTGGAACTCACCGAAGATAAAAAATGGTTCACTGTCAGCTACCCCATTACCGAGGGAGAGCCATTCACTATCGCTGAGATAGGGTTTCGAGGATACACGGTGTTTGAAGACCCTGAGCTTCGAGCGGGATTGAGGATCAAGGATGGTGAGATCTTTCAGCGTGCCAAAATCCGAGATGAGATCTCACGAATTACGGATTTATACGGGAGTAAGGGGTATTCATTCGCCGAAGTCGTGCCCAATGTGAATCCAAACAATGAAGAACGGACCGTTACCATCATCTTCAGCATTAAAGAAGGGGAGATGATGCGGATCCGGCAGATCAATATCTACGGAAATGACAAAACGCGAGACAACGTCATCCGTCGAGAAATCAGAGTCGACGAACAGGATGTGATCGACACCGCTTCTCTGAAGCGAAGCTTTCAACGTTTAAACAACTTGAATTTCTTCGAGACGGTCGAAATCCTGCCCGCGCAAATCGCCCCAGACAAGGTCGATCTGAACGTGCGGGTGAAGGAAAAACCGACGGGGATGTTCAGCCTCGGCGGTGGGTTCAGTACGCTGGATCGACTGGTGGCGATCGCCGATATTACCCAAGGGAATTTGGGTGGATACGGCTATATGGGTCGCATCCGCGGGCAACTGGGCCAGCGAAGAAGTCTCGGGTCCATTACCTTCCGCAATCCGTATTTAAATGACTCCTTGACCTCATTACAAATAGACGGCTACCGCAGTATCACGAATTACCTTTCCTATTTTGAGGAACGGACCGGTGGAAACGTGACACTCGGCCGTTGGTTATCGGAATATGTGACGGGGAGCGTCAGTCTCTTTGGAGAACAAATCACGTTTAAGGACCCTCAATTCGGGATCTGTCCTGATTTGGTCCCCATCGTATGTCGACAGTTAGGGACCCGGTCGTCGACAGGATTTCGGTTTGCTTTGTTCCGGGATACCAGAGACTACTACCTTGATCCGAGATCCGGCTGGCGCATCGGTGGAGGGTTTGATATCGGGACACCCTATATGGGCGGGAGCAATAACTTCATCAAGTATTATGTGGACGTTATCAAGGTCACGCCCCTTCCACTGGATATGAGGATTTCGTTGCGGGCTCGTTTCGGAGAGGTCGTCGCACTGGGCGGGACACAGATTCCTCTGAATGAACGGTTCTTCGTGGGCGGCATCAATACCATGCGCGGGTTTGCCTTCGGTCGGGCTGGTCCTACGGTCCCCACGACTCGTGCTCCATTCGGCGCGGCCAAACAATTGATCTTCAGCAACGAGCTGATTTTCACGATCTCGTCCGAGGCGAAATTGAACGGCGTGCTCTTTTTCGACTACGGAAAGGGGTTTGACGACGACGAACCCTTGTCGCTCGATCTGAGGAGTGCGGCTGGTCTCGAGGGGCGCTGGATATCTCCGTTTGGGCCGTTGCGTGTCGCCTATGGGATCAACCTTGATAAACGGACCGGTGAGCGATTTGGTGTGTTCGAGTTTACGATCGGGACCTTATTCTAGTCGGAGTCTTGACGTGGTACGTTGTAACGAGAATTGGTGGAAGCGAGTGGCGGGACGGTTCGAATGGACGGCGATGTCGGCTGCGGTCGCCGTCATGCTGGTTTTGAGTGGAGGATGCGCTGGAGGCGGAGGAAAAATCGACGGGAAGGTCGCGGTGATCAATTTACAGCGCTTGCTCAGCGAGACGAATGCGGGCAAGAAAGCGAAGGAGAACCTGGCCGGCTTTTCGAAAAATCGACAGGCGCTGATGGAATTGGAAGAAAAGGAGTTACGGCGGATGGAAGAGGATTTTGTCAAACAGTCCTCCGTTCTGAGCCCCGCCGCGAAACGAGAGCGGGAAGAACAGTTTCGCCGGCGCATGCAGGAGTACCAGCAAAAGGCCTCGGAATTGAATCGGGAAGTCCAAGAAAAACAAAAAGACGTGCTGGAAGGATTTCGTGACAAGAGCGAAACGGTTGTCGCGAAAGTCGCCAAGCGTCTTGGATTGCAGGTTGTTGTCGATAGGAGTAAGGGTGGTCCGACGATCTATCATGAAGAAGGTTTGGACATTTCAGGCCAGGTCATTGAAGAGTTCAATAGAGAATACCCCTAGTTTCTGAGGGAGGTGGGTTATGATGGGTGCAGCGAGGGCGACATGGCTAGGCGTCGTGGTATTGCTGGCGCAGGGAGTTGCGCCGCTCCATGCAGGAGAGGTGCTTCGGGTCGGGGTTATGGATCAGCAGATAGTGATAGAGCGAACAAAGGCTGGGAAGCTGGCCTTGGAAGAGGTGAAGGGATACTCCATGACCAGGCAAAAGATCATTCATGCCGATGAGCAAGAGTTAAAGGACTTGGAGCAGTCCTTACAAGATCCGAACGTCAAGCTTGCTGACCAGGCACGGCAAGAGAAAGAAGAGCAGTTGCGCGGCAAGATGGAAGCGTTTCAGCGTCGGCTTCAAGAGTTCAATCGTGAAGTTCAGCAAAAACAGCGCGAAATGGTCGTGGAATATGCGCAAAAAGTTGCCGCTGCCGCGCAAGCCG
>JANPKE010000461.1:0-4417 GCA_031425875.1 Nitrospirota bacterium | reverse complement strand
TTAGTGGGGCCAAGACATCGCCCTGTGTTCCAATAGGACCAATTGGATCTGAGACGTGGGAAATTCGCCCTTAATGATCCAGTCGTACGGACCATAGTCCGCTGCTACAGGACGCGGAGCAGTCTGCTCTCGTTCCATCGCCGATAACAACTGCATGAAAAGAAAAAGCAACCACGACAGAATGAGGCCTACCGTGGCTTTCATCCGACCGGCATGCCAGTGAGTCGTTCAAACGGCCACATATTGGATATCACATGGACAAGTTCATCAGAAGTGTAGATAATCGACCCAGTAAATTGGGAGGACGCTCGCGTGCGCAATGAAACGCTGCTTGTTCGATGGTCATTACAGGTCTGGTTCCTATTGGTCTTGGCTGTCTCTGGATGTACTCCGGATGAAAGCCCATTCCGCGCCGAAAACGAAGTGCTCAAGAGACAGGTCGTCAGACAAGAGTCCCTCCTAAGTTCTTTACAGGATGGGAGCAAGGTCATGCAGCAGCAAATCGATCTGCTCAATCAAGAAATCCGGGACGCCAAGAGCACGACGGAAGCCGCGAAGGCGGACGCCAAACACCAAACCGAGCAACTGGAACTGCAGCTGGCTGAAACCAGACGGATGATTGCCACGCAGATGACGGAATCCCTCAAAGTCGAGGAGAAAGGCGCCCAGTCCGATACACTCCCTCGGCCTATGCCGGCTGTGGCCAAAGTCGTTGAAGACGCACTGGCACGTAACGGATACCACTTGAAAGTCAGCGTCAAAACCGATCAACGGGCCGTCTATGTGACGGAGCGCAAGATCTCCAACCCCGCCTCGCTCGAAGTGACGGGCTCACGCAATCAATACCTCATTTCTCTTCAAGCGCTTCCTGACAGCCTCACAAAGCTCGGCGTGAAGGCAGAATTCGAACGAGTCGCACAGGGGGGGCGCATCTTAACCGTCAGCCACGAAGAAACGAGCGAAATCGAACGCCGCCTTATCAACGAAATCAACAAGGCACTCGAAAGTCCAGCCAAGACATAAGCCTTCGACAAGCGCCGGTCACAATCATCCGTTTTCTTGGTCCGATCGAGGCCTCGTGCTAGCATTGCCCTCCGATGGCTCTGTCGACCAGCGTGCACGATCTCCGCACTCTCATTCGCTCCTCCCATCCTCTCGTCGTCATTGAAACGGTGGAGGAGGAGCGGGTCCTGGCCTTACTACAATCGGTCACGGCGCAGGAGCGCATGCCGCTCTTCGAGTGGTCCATCACCAGAGGGCTCACCCGCGCCGATGAGGGCGCAACACTCAGTAAGATGACCGCGACCCCCTTGGCGGTCCTCCAGCACCTTCATGGGTTGACCGTAGAAGCGGTGTTTTGGCTCAAGGATCTCGGACCGCACCTGCAAGATCCCGCTGTCTGCCGACAACTTCGAGAGGTCGCAGCCATCTACAGCCGATCACGGGCCACCTGCGTACTGACCGGTCAGCCGATCTCGCTACCAATGGATTTGGACAAAATCGCAGTGCGACTCGAGCTGAAACTGCCGGATCGAGACGAACTTCAATCCATGCTACAGAGCCTGCTCCAATCTCTGGGACCTCGAACGCCCGCTCGCCCACGCTCCACAACTCTTGTGCACAGTATGCTCAACTCGATCAGCGAGACCAAGGCAGCCAACAACGGCCCCACAACCCAGGCGTCCGATGTGATCCTCCGCGCCTTACAGGGGATGACGCTCCATCAAGCTCGTCAGATCATTGCCCAATGCATCGTGGAACGAGGCTCTCTCTCTCCCGGGGATGTCCAAACCATCCTGCAACGTAAGGTGCAGGCGATCAAGGACGGCGGCCTCTTGGAATACTATCCCGTGGAGGACAATCGGTTTGAGTTGGGAGGCTTCACCAATCTGAAGTCCTGGCTGGATCGCGCCCAAGTCGGGTTTACCGCCGAGGCCAAAGCGCTCAATCTCACCCCGCCTCGCGGCATCATGTTGGTCGGCGTGCCGGGTTGCGGTAAATCGCTCGCCGCCAAGGCAATCGCACGGGAATGGAAACTCCCGCTCTTAAAACTCGATGCCGGCCGGTTATTTGACAAGTTCGTCGGAGAATCAGAAAAGAATTTCCGCAAGGCGATTGAAATGGCGGAATCCTTGTCCCCGATTGTCCTCTGGATCGATGAAATCGAGAAAGCGATGGTCGCCGGTGGAGGAAGCGGCGACGCCGACGCAGGGCTGAGCCGCCGACTCTTCGGGGCTTTCCTCACGTGGCTGCAAGAAAAAAAGCAGGACGTGTTCGTCGTCGCCACAGCCAACAATCTGTCGTCATTGCCGCCAGAACTCCTGCGCAAAGGGCGATTCGATGAGATCTTTTTCGTCGATCTGCCGGACGATACTGAACGGGAATCCATCTGGAAGATTCACCTCGGCCTCCGGAAGCAGGACAGCAAGGCGTTCGATCTGAGCAAGATCGTCAGCGCAAGCGACGGCTTCAGCGGTTCGGAAATTGAGCAAGCGGTGGTCACGGCCCTCTATCGAGCGTTGCATCAAAAAACTCCGCTCACGACCGACCTGCTTATCGAAGAATTGACCCAGACGGTTCCGCTTTCAGTCACCCGGCGTGAAGACATCCATGCGCTTCGGCAGACAGCCGAAGGCCGATTTGTGAACGTGCGGTAACCACCGATGCCATTCCCCATGATCATGTCCCTACTGGCGATCACCACTCTCGTGGGCTGCACCCAGCCGGCTCAGACGCTGAAGCGAGAAATCATGGGGCCCCCACCCTCAGCAATCAACATGGAGCTTCGTGACGTACCTGCATTGCCGCAGCCTTCTCCCAGGTCAGCTCCAGGGAATCGCCCAACATCCTTCATGACATCGCTCCCCAGCCGATTAGCCATCGTCGAGTCGGCAGCACGGCTCGTCGGAGCGCGGGCTATTACAAGCCAGGGCAAGCGGATCGCCTACGACTGTGCAGGGGTGACACGTGCCATCTTCCTAGAGCACGGAATCGATCTGTATCGAGGAGCGCTCAATGATCCGAAAGGGAACGGCGTCCGACTCATTCACAACCATGTGCGTCAGCATGGCACCTTTCATCGAGGGTCGAATGTCAACCCCGGCGATCTCGTGTTTTTCGACAATACATGGGATTTCAACGGAGATGGCAAGTTGAACGATCCTCTGACCCATGTGGGAGTCGTCGAACGGCTGGAAGGAGATGGCACCGTGATTTTCATCAGCCGCGTCGCCAACGCCATCGAGCGCTACCGTATGAACCTGGACCAGCCGCATGTCCATAAGAACGCCCAAGGCCTGGTGCTCAACGACTATATCCGGCGCAAACACCCAACCGATCCGGAGAACGCCGCCCGTCTGACCGGTGAGCTCTTTGCGTTCTACGGGAACCTTCTCAGCCCGCAGAAACATATTTCTTCGGAAGGAATGGGTGCTCAGAATCTGAACCAGCGGCAGGCTGCTGTCTCCCTGTATATAGAATTACACGAATAATGACGCTGACTTCTGGCGCGCCACAGAGCCAACCCAGCTCGGATGATAGCAATGAGCATCTGCCCCCAACCAACCCATCGTCATGCCCCCCGCTGCGACTACAGAACAAACCGCTGATCTCCGATAAGAGCATATAACGTGATTGACTCTTCACACATGAAGGCCCCTGAGTCCCTATTTTCTCATTGACCTGTTAGGATTATTCATATGGCTCTCTCATCGAAACAGACACAGATTCGAGAAACCAACCCGCTCAGGAGAACCTTGGCGGATGTCCGGTACGGACTCTTAGGGTTGCATAAGGCCCTGATCGTCGCCGAACAGCTGACCTATGAGCGCATTTACGGTCGAGTGGACAGCACCGGCCAACTCTTACAGTTGGTGATGAACGACCCGTGGTTTACCTGGCTGCATCCGCTTTCCAACATGGTGGTCCGTATCGATGAATTGCTCGATGGGAACGACCAACTGAGGGTCGACGATGTGGCGGTGCTGTTAACCGAGGTGCGGGCGCTCATTCGCCCCTCGGAACTCGGTGATGGATATGAGCGGAGTTACTACGAGGCGCTGCAGCGTGCCCCCGACGTCGTTCTTGCACACTGCGAAATGAAGAAGTTACTGACACTGCCTTCTCTGTAGAACCTATTGCCATTCGACGGAAAGCGAGTACAGACTGTCGGCCCGTTAGGGCCGACAGTCTGTACTGCCTTAGCTTCCGACAAAGCACCCGCCGCAAGATCACCGCCACTCGACAAGGGAACTGCATCAACGCGATCGGCTTTCTCTGAAGACGCCCGGTTCGATCTGTTGCAAGATGCTTTATGAGTGGGAGACACTAAACCAGTCCTGCGAACGGAATACCGATGCTTTCCACTACAAGTTACGCCACGCTTGAGCTTGTGATCCTAGTTTCCATGGGTTCAAGT
>JANPKE010000460.1:0-25273 GCA_031425875.1 Nitrospirota bacterium | reverse complement strand
AGGAGGATACGGTCGCAATTTTAAGGGAAGAGAAGGCGTCAGAAGTCGGCGGGGTCTTTCACTGCTTTTCCGGGGATGCCTGGCTGGCAAAGGAAGCCCTTGATTTGGGATTTCATCTCTCGTTTTCTGGAATCCTGACGTTTCAGAGTGCGACCGCACTACGCGAGATTGCCAAGAAGACCCCGCTGGATCGCCTGCTCATTGAAACCGATTGCCCATACCTGACGCCTGTTCCCTATCGCGGCAAACGCAATGAACCGGCGTATGTGGCACAGGTAGCAAAGCAACTCGCAGCCATTCATCCCGAGCTCTCTTTGGAAGAGATTCAGGGACGAACGACCGAGAATGCAAGACAGCTGTTTAAAATCGCTTGAGCTGGCGAGTGCGTTGTCGTTGAGATTTTGGCAGTTTTCGAGGGTTCCCCTTCTTCTCCCGCCCCCGCGTTGAGCGAACATCGGCTCCTGTATCGAGTTCTTTATAGGGTATGGCACTGCCTGCGCTCGATGACACCCGCAGCTTGTCCGCAAATTCGCGCGCTCCCATGACCATGGCCCCATGAGCTCTTGCCGTATTCACAATTTCGTGGTCAGAGCTGACGACCGCACAGTCCGCCCCGTATTCCCGTGCTAAGCGTTGGATGACCTGATCCGCCCGCTCACCCCGTTTTGAATAGATCACCTGGACTCCGGCACGATGCTCTCGCCGTTCGGATGGCTGGCCCTGTTGCCAGCCGTCAAATACGACGGTGATAGCATGGTTCTTCCGATGCCGATAGGCGGCCAAATCATGCAGCAACACCTCGCGGGCCGATTCAAGGCGTCCGGGAAGGGCTCCGGCACCAGCCAGCACGTTATACCCATCGACGATCAGGTGCGTCGGCATATCTCACGCTATCGCGGTCGTGAGCCCACAGTCAATCCGAATTCCGCCTAGCTATTGGTGTAATTCTTGACAAGGCGATGGACATCTGAGAATAGTTTCCCATTGTCTTCTACCGACAAAAGGCCCATGCGTATACGAACGCCTCAACTGCTTTCCTTTAAGCCCCTTACCCTCCTCTCGTCCACTGCCATCTTCTTCCTCTCCGCATACGGGAGCTTGATCCCAGCGGCCTGGGCGTGGTCCTCCGATGATCACCGTCCTTTGCCGATGCGGTCATCGGAACAGAGCCGCATCAGAGGAACCACCGCTTCCCTGGCTCCCGTTACCATTCGCAATTTCCGTGTGATGACGAGCCCAGAGAGAAGCAGACTCGTGTTGGATCTCGATCGTCACACGACGGTCATCGAGCAACGAGCGACCAACCCAAGTCGCGTGGTCCTCGCCCTTCCCAACACATGGCTCAGCCAACCAGCGCAGACGAAAGCTACGAACGGGACCATCCCATCACCCTTCATGGTCACTCAACTGCCCTCACATGCTGTCGCGGTGTCTCTTCCAATCACAGCGTTCCGGACCTATAAGCACTTCACGCTGTCCCATCCCCCTCGCTTGGTCATCGACGTGACTCCACCCAACGCACCAGTCCCTCCTTCCGCGCTTGACCGGGGCGAAGTCTCTCAGCGGGCAGCCGCTCCCGCGTCCAGACCCGTCACGCCGCGCGTCAAGGGATACACAACCATCGTCATCGATCCAGGCCATGGGGGGAAAGATCCGGGCGCACGAGGGATCCAAAGGACCGAGGAGAAGGATATTACCCTCAAGGTAGGACTCCAGCTTCGCGAACTTCTGAGTAAGCAGCCCGGCGTGCGTGTGTTGATGACTCGAGACCGTGATGTGTTTATTGAGCTGGGAGACCGGGCTAAGTTTGCGAACAGCAGCGAAGCCGATCTCTTCGTCTCCATCCATGTCAACTCGCATCCGTCACGCATGGTCAAAGGGATTGAAATCTATCACTTCGGCGAGGCCAAGGATCAACGGGCGCTTGAAGTCGCAGCACGGGAGAATAGTACCCCGATCAGCAACACCGGGGTCGGATGGGAATACCTCGTGGCAGATTTGTTAACGGCGAAAAAAATAGAGGAGTCCCTGGAACTTGCGTGGAACGCGAAAGAGGCTATGGTCTCCCAGATGAACGGGCCATACGTGGTCAACGACCATGGCGTCAAGACAGCACCCTTTTACGTCTTGAGGTTTACGAGCATGCCCAGCATCCTGGCCGAGATCGCCTATATTTCCAACCCCGACGAGGAAGATCTCCTCAGAAAACCGGCGTTCGTCCGCGATGTCGCTCAATCCCTCTACCAAGGTATCGTTTCGTTCCTAACCAATAATCGACCGGACATCCGCTGATCGTCTCGCTCATCGCCATCCACGTGTTGCATGCCTATCGTCAAACTGACTCTCGAATATGACGGCACGGCCTACGCAGGCTGGCAACGTCAGCCCAACCAGCCGACGGTTCAAGCAGCCGTCGAAGCGGCCATTGCAGGCGTCACTCAAATTAAAACACCGGTCATCGGGGCCGGACGCACCGATGCAGGAGTGCACGCGATGGGACAGGTGGCAAGTTTCCGTATCGACCGTGACATGACGCCCAGGGGATGGACCAGGGCGCTGAACGCCCATCTCCCGAAGAACATCGTGGTGCGATCAGTTGGGCTCATGCCGGACACATTCCACGCGAGACATTCAGCCAAGGGCAAACTGTATGAATACCGTATTCTGAATCGCCCGGAACGTCCGGCCGTTGAGCGTGACTATTGCTGGCATATCCATCAGCCTCTTGACGACGCGGCAATGAATCAGGCGGGACTGGCCCTGATCGGCTCGCACGATTTTTCTTCGTTCCAGACCCAGCCCACCGACAACGACGATCCCATCTGTCATCTGCAACAATTCACGGTCTTCCGGGAAGGCGATCGGCTGCGAATCGAAGCCTATGCGGACCGTTTCCTGAAACAGATGATCCGTTCGATCGTCGGCACCCTTGCGGAGGTCGGCTTGCACAAACGCCAGCCGGACAGGCTCAGGCAGATTCTCGATGCACGAGATCGTTCAGCAGCCGGAAAAACAGCTCCCCCACAGGGGCTATTTTTGGTGCGGGTGGATTACGAGTGAGGGCACGAGTGGTCAAAAATTCCCAGCCTGAACCACATCATCAAGGCTGTTGATATCGAGCCAGTGCCCTACCGTATAGAGTACGCGAATAGGGAGTTGCCGCTTCAACAGTTCTTGCAATAGAACGGGAATGCCGGCTTTGCGATTCGCTGGATCAGCTACCATCTCAGCGAGGATTGCCTGAAGGTGGACGGTTCCCGCGGGAGACACTTTGAGGAACCCCATCCAGACTCCGTGGATGCTTTCTTGAGGTGTCAGATTCCCTAGTTGTTGAAGGTAGATCTTAGCATTGAAGGCTTTCCTTGAATTCGGCAGCGTGCATTCGGCAAAGCCGCCCAGACGGGCATAGCTGCTCTGGTTCTGCCAATCGCTGTCCACAAAGACTACAAAGTCCTCTTTTTCCTGACACAGGGCCTGAGGAATGTATGTATTGAACAACACGTCGCCATACGAAATGATCAGATCCTTGGCCAGCCCTTTCCGGGCGCGCATTGCTTTGTCCAGCGAATCCAGCTCACCGGTATCGGCAAAGTCATCGTTATCCAAATAGGTCAGGTTGGGCAGCGTCACCGCCTCTTTTTTATAGCCACGAACGACCGTGATGTCCTTGATCCCCACGGCGTTATAGGCATCCACGATGCGGGCAAGGATCGGCGTCCCCTGAATGTTCACCATGGTCTTGGGTTGGTGCTCTGTCAGCTCACGAAGCTCCTCCCCACGGGAAGCCGCCAACACGATGGCGCTGGTATTTTCTGCGCCTCGAGGAAGATAGCGGTCTTCGGCATCTTGTAACTCTGCGGCATTTTGCAGCCTGAAGATTTCTGAAACCGGCGCAACTTTGTCTTCAATGGAGAGCAGATGTTCCTGCTCCTTCAAGGTCCGCGCGGTTTTCTGCATAGCGGCCACGGCGGTTCGAAGCATATGATTGGCCCAAATAACCATTGAGAACCCATGCTGCCGAAACACGTCGGTCGGCGTAGCGTAATATTTGGTCGGGACAATCACGACCGGACATCGATTGCCCCATTCCTGCTTGAACGACAGAATTTCATCCGGCACCGACAGCGCACTATGAATGAGGATGGCGTCTGCGCCTGCCTGACGATAGGCCTCGGCCCGGCGGAGCGCTTCCGCCAACCCCCAGCCACAGATGAAGGCTTCCACTCTCGCGATAATGCAAAAGTCCGAATCGGTTTGGGCATCTTTGCCCGCTTTGATCTTTCCGCAGAATTCATGCATGTCCGCCATCGGTTGAGCATCACCCTTGATAAAACTATTGGTCTTGGGAAAGAGCTTGTCTTCGATGCAAACCGCGGCGATACGTCGCTGCTCCAATTTGCGGACCAGTCGCTGCATGTTATTGAAGTTGCCGTATCCTGTATCGCCATCGAGGAGAATCGGAATCGTGGCCGCATCGGACATGAATTCCAGATTCTCCAGAACTTGGGTCCAGCTGGCCTCATTGTTATCACGAACTCCAAATTGGGCTGAGATGGAAAGGCCGCTGGCCCAAATACCCTTAAAGCCGGCTTCCTGAACGATCTTTGCACTCAGGCCGTTATGAGCTTCGCAGATGAATTCCAGCTGCTCAGACAAGAGGAGCTTCCTAAATAGGCTCGATGGTGTCATGCCTGGGGTTGAGCTCATGGATTCCTTCCCTCTTCCCACCTACACAAGTCAAGATGGATGCCGCTGCGGTGCATCGATTTCATTCAGAGAATATCCTTTTCCTCTGAAGAAATCATCCTGTCTTGTTGAGCACCAAGCCGTAACTTCATTCTCAGTGGCTGTCGTCCTACACAGGCTCTCTTTGCCCATGAATCGCTGATGACCAACAGGCCTCATGTCGCTCCTAACAGACAAGTACGTAATTGTTTGCTAAGATGCACGCTCAGACGTGCATGTCACCTTCATCAAAAAGGAGAATTGGTATGTCGACAGCGCTACGTGTGATCACAGTTGCCTTGTTCATGGTTAGCCTTGGGGCGACTCCATACGCCATGGCCGCACCTCAACAGCAGAACAAGATGAAGGCCTGCAACGAGCGGGCGAACGAGAAAGGGTTTGGCGAAGGAAAGGGAGACGAGCGGAAGGAGTTTATGAAGAACTGTCTCTCCGCCAAGTCGGAAAAAGGCGGAGGCGGGAAGGGCTCTCAGCAGAATAAGATGAAGACGTGCAATAAAGAGGCGGGCGACAAGAAGTTGAAGGGCGACGAGCGGAAACTATTCATGAGCGATTGTCTCTCTGCATAGGCCTGTTAATCCGGCGCGGCAGCCCGCCGCGCCGGATTGATTTCACCCGCGAGCCTGCCTGAATAGTTGACTGTTACGGATTGGACATCTCATCAGGATTTTCGAGTCTTTTGCGGAGTTCGATCAATTCCTGTTCGAGCGCCAGGAAACGGTCGCTGATGGGGTCTGGCAAATCAACTTGGTCCATCGTCGCATCCGGCAGGCGTTCGCCCAGGGACTTGATCACGCGGCCCGGCACGCCGATCACCGTAGAATTGGGGGGCACATTCTTCAATACGACGGAATTGGCGCCGATCTTCACATTGTCGCCGATCGTAATCCCGCCAAGAATCTTGGCCCCAGCCCCAACCACCACGTGATTGCCCAACGTCGGGTGCCGCTTGCCACGCTCCTTCCCTGTCCCCCCCAAAGTCACGCCTTGAAAGAGAGTCACGTAGTCCCCAATCTCAGCCGTTTCTCCGATCACCACTCCCATACCATGGTCGATGAAAAACCCCGTCCCGATTTTAGCGGCAGGATGAATCTCCACACCGGTCACCCAGCGGGCCAGTTGTGAAATCGCACGCGGTAGGAAGGGAACTCCCATCGACTTGAGCCAATGAGAAATGCGATAGGCCAGCAACGCATGAAAACCCGCATAGGTGAAGATGACTTCCAGCTTGCTGGTCGCAGCCGGATCTCGGTCGAAGACCGCCTTGAGGTCTTGTGTAATGTGCGCCAACATCAGCGATATATCCTACGACCTCAGGCCGGCTCGATCAAACAGACGGCGTGGGCAATCATCCCCTCTTCATGCCCGACGGCGTCTAATCCTTCCCCGCTCTTGACCTTGACATTGACTGACTCAGGGAGGATCCCGGCGGCTTCTGCCATGGTCTTCTGCATCGCTGCGAGATGCGGTCCAAGACGAGGCGCTTGAGCCACGATCACGGTGTCAATATTTCCCACTCGATACCCCTTCACTCTCAGCTTCGACATGACATCTTCCAACAGTTTGAGGCTCGAGATTCCTTTGTACTTGGGGTCCGAACTGGGGTAGTGCCGTCCCAAATCTCCCTCTCCCATTGCACCCAATAAGGCATCGCAAACGGCATGAACCAGCACATCGGAGTCAGAATGACCAACCAACCCTTTTCTATGGGGAATTTCGACCCCGCCAAGAATCAGTTTACGCCCTGGTCCCAATGGATGGACGTCATAGCCATACCCAATACGAACTCCCTTGCTCATGTTGTCCCTTTCATGCGTCCCAACTGACGGGAGGCCAAGATGGCCTCACCGATCACCATATCTTCAGGCCTCGTGACCTTGATATTCTCTCCGCTCCCTTCCACCACCACGACTGGGTGACCTGCCCATTCGAACAAGAACGCATCATCAGTGGCGCGCACATCGTCCGCTTGAGCTTTGCGGTGGGCGTCCAACAATCGATCACGTCGGAATGCCTGCGGCGTCTGTGCCAACCAGAGTGGCCCGCGATCAACCGTTCGTTCGATATGATGATTGCTTCCAACCTGCTTGACAGTATCACGCATCGGCAAAGCCACAATGGCCCCACCCACACGGCGAGCCGCCTCGACCACATGAGCCACCATATCCAGAGTCAGGAATGGTCGTACCGCATCATGAACAACCACGATATCCGCCTCGACAGGCACGTGTTCAAGGGCATGCCGGACCGAATCCTGGCGCTCCTTTCCACCCGCGACCACCCTCGTGATTTTTGAGAAGCCATATCGAACGGCGAGGTCGTTGAGGCAGTAGTCGAGGTCAGCCTCTGGCACAGCCAGTATAATCTCGTGGACGACGGGAGAGTGCTGAAGCACACGAAGCGAGTGGACCACCAGCGGTTCACCGCCGAGGGCGAGAAATTGTTTAGGCACCGAGCCGCCCATGCGAAGGCCTCGTCCAGCGGCAGGGACGAGAGCCACGGTGTGGTTACTCACGTGAAGAGTCTAGGAATATCTGCAGTCACTGTGTGACAGATGGCCCACTGACTGCTCATGGACGAAGCGTGAGATAGATCGTCCGCCCCTGCCGTTTCAACAACAGCAAGACGGCTTGATCTTTCGGCAATTTGCCGGCGATTCGCTCAAAAGTTTTCACGGACGTAACGGCTTGGCGATTGACCTCGAGCACGATATCCCCCTCACGAACTCCCAGTTCTTCCGCCGTGCTTCCGGGCTTGACCCGAACAATCACCACGCCCCGTTCACTGGATTTGAGCCCATACCGGCCAGCTAATTCTTCCGTAAGATCTCGCACCTCGAGACTGGAGAGTATTCCCGTCGACGTTGCTGCATCCCCTCCATCCTCATCGCCGTTTTGTGACATCGACTTGGGCTGCTCGACGATGGTGAGATCAATGGTTTTGGGTTTCTTGTCCCGAATAAGCTTCACCACAACTTTTTTTCCAACCGGAGTCTGGGCCACAGCATTGCGCAGATGCGTCGGTGAATCCATCGGCTTGCCGTCATACTCGATGATGACGTCGGCTCGTTCGAAGCCGGCCTTTTTCGCCGGGCTGTCGTCCATCACATCACTCACCAACACACCCTTTGTCTCCGTGATTCCAAACTGGGAGGACAATTCCGGTGTGAGCTCTTGAATCGAGACGCCGAGCCACCCTCGAACGACTTTGCCCGTCTGCACCAGTTGCCCCATAATAGACTGTGCCATATTGCTTGGCACGGCAAACCCGATCCCCATGTTGCCGCCGCTCTGGCTGAAGATGGCCGTATTGATCCCAACCAGCTCACCTCGCACATTGACCAGAGCTCCACCTGAGTTCCCGGGGTTAATCGCCGCATCGGTCTGGATAAAATCCTCGTACTCCGCAATCCCGGCGGCTCGTCCAAGGGCACTGACAATCCCCAACGTCACGGTCTGTGTCAGTCCGAACGGATTTCCGACGGCCAGGACAAACTCCCCGACTTCCAGTTTGTCTGAATCGGCCCAGGCGACGGTCGGAAGCCCCGTCGCGTCGATCTTCACGACGGCCACATCGGTCTTCGGATCGGTCCCGATCAACTTCGCCTTAAACTCTCGCTTATCCGACAGCGTGACGCGAATTTCATCCGCCTTGCCGACGACATGATTGTTGGTGATGATGAGTCCGTGTGATTCAACGATCACGCCGGACCCCAGCCCTCGTTCTTTTCGTTCTTTCGGGTGTTCAAACTTTTTAAAAAACTCGTCGCCAAAAAACTTTCTAAACAATGGGTCATCAAACGGCGCTGTCCCGGAGCCTTCCGAACGTCCGCTCTTGGTTGCGTAAATATTGACCACCGCCGGTTTCACCGACTTGGCAATATCGACGAATGTTTGATTGCCCCCGCCCAAAACGGGCTGAGGAGCCGTCGACACGGGTCTGGCGATGGGGAGTGTCGGGGCAATGGATGATGCATCGGGAACCGCATGTCCCGCAGGCAACCAGCCGAGGTCCGAAGCAACCACAAAACCTATGACGACCCCAACCGTTAACAAGGTTGCGGCAACCATCCATCTTCTCATTCCGCGAGGCGGTTTGTGTTCAAAATCCACTTGATTCATGGTGCCATTTCGCTCGTATCAATACTGCATGGGAGATCACTGAATTTCGCCGCTGTAAATCCCCATGATTGTGTGAAGAAACTTGGTCGCCTCCGCCTTTGGACGCTGGAATGAATTTCGGCCGATAATCGAGCCAAAGCCTCCACCATCCCGAATGGCTCGAGCTTCTTCGAATACGTTTTTATCTTCGCTCTTGGCCCCGCCCGAAAAGATGACGATCCGACGACCATCGAACGAACTCTGGACGACGTGCTTCACTCGCTCCGCCAGAGTCTTGATCGGAATTTGCGTCGATTCATACGCCTTCTTGGCCGCAGCTTGTTCCAAGTGCGCAGTCGGCAATTTTACCTTGATGATGTGTGCGCCCAATTGAGCCGCAATCTGCGCCGCATACGCGACCACATCCATAGCCGTCTCACCTTCTTTACTCAACTCCGACCCTCGCGGATATGACCACACGACCACAGCAAGACCACTGTCTTTCGCTTCCTCAGCAATCGCTTGCAATTGCTCATACATGGCGTTGCAATGGGAAGAACCGGGATAGATCGTGAACCCGACGGCCGAACAACCCAACCGAAGCGCATCCCTCACACTACCAGTTACTGAGGGCAACGGATCCTTCTCATCATGCAGTACATCGTGGTTGTTGAGTTTGAGAATGAGGGGAATCTGGCCCGCAAACTCATTGACCCCGGCTTCCAGAAACCCCAGTGGGGCAGCATAGGCATTACATCCGGCATCAATCGCGAGCTGAAAGTGATAGTGCGGATTATAGCCGGATGGGTTCGGCGCAAAACTCCTCGCCGGCCCATGCTCGAATCCTTGATCCACCGGTAAAATGACCAACTTGCCGGTCCCCGCCAACTTACCTGACCGGAGTAGACGCGCAATGTTGGTCTTCGTCCCCACATTATCGCTCCCGTACCAACTGAGGATCTCTTGAACCCGATCTCCCATGATTCCCTCCCGATAACTTCCTAGTATCACCCGACGTGAGTAATTACGCTCTCCCCTGAATGTACGCTTCCGCCTGCTCAACATCCAGACGGCTCCCAATGATCAGCGGCACGCGCTGATGCAATTTTTTCGGTTCCACTTCCATAATTCTCGATGTGCCCGTTGAAGCTTTTCCACCGGCCTGTTCGACGACAAATGCCAGCGGATTCGCCTCGTAGAGCAGTCGCAGCTTCCCTTCTGGTTTATCGACTTCCCCCGGATAAAGATAGATGCCGCCCCCCAGCAGCAGGCGATGCACATCGGCTACCAAACAGCCCGAATACCGAGCGCTGTACGGACGACCGGTTGTCTTATCGCCGACCTTGAGCGAATCCACATACTTCCTCGTTCCCTCCGACCACTTGCTATAGTTCCCTTCGTTGGCAGCGTAGACCTTGCCCTTGTCAGGAATTCTGATCTGCGCGTGGGAGAGAAGATATTCTCCGATGCCGGGTTCAAGCGTAAATCCATACACGCCATGCCCGACGGTATACACCAGCATGGTACTCGATCCGTAAAGCAGATACCCGGCCGCGACCTGCTCCGTCCCCCGGCGTACCATTTCCCCGTCGGTGGGCAACCGATCGGTTCGGTCATACTTAAGCACAGAAAAAATGGCCCCGAGCGGCATATTGTTGTCCGTATTGGAGGAGCCATCAAGAGGATCGAACAGCAGCATGTACTTCCCCTGCGGCCAATTGCCAGGCATTGAGATCGGCTTTTCCATTTCTTCCGAAGCTAAGGCGCAGACATAACCGCTGTGTTGAAAGACCTTGACGAAGTCGTCGTTAGCGATGGCGTCCAGCTTCTTGACCGTTTCCCCCTGCACATTCGTGTCGCCGGTCGTTCCAAGGATGTTAATCAATCCGGCACGCCGAAGATCTTGCGAAATGAGCTTCCCGACCAGACCAATCTGGGTCAATAAACCGGAGAACTCCTCCGTCGCAGCTTGATGCGAGGCCTGATTCTGAATGATAAAGCGGCTTAACGTAAGGGGAAATTCTCGCATGATGGCGCTCAGTATAGCGGGTTTGACCCGTATGAACAACAATCGATGTTCAATACTCTTGCCGGGCTGAGCTGATTTCCGGCAAGCCATCGACCAGATCGGCAACGATTGATCCCAGTACAACTTTCGCCTTCATCCGGAGCGGAGTCTTCCGATCATCATTGGTCACCCACACACGGATGTTGCCCTGATTCATGAACAACCCATGAAACGGCATGATCACAAGCACCCGGACCGTCTCCGCCTTTCCCCAGGCCCCTTCAATGGTCTCGATCGCCTCGACGCGAACCTCGACCGGCCGATTCTTCTTGTCGTGGTACACATTCATTTTCAGTGAAGCCCCAGGATTCGGCGGCAAGACCATCCGCGTATAGTACAAGCATGACATGATATCCTGTGTCCCGGCTGGGATGGGAAGCGACTCCGTCGTGCCTCCTCTGACGGCCGTGACCGTACCTTCTTTTTGATGGAAGACATACTCGATATCTTCTTTCTTTCTCCCTTCGCGCCGACGGAACGTCATATGGTCCGGAACCAATGTCTCCAGATCCAGCTCCGACTCCACTCGATTATCCACCGGAAAGAACTTCGTGATGATCGGTGTCGAATGCGCCGTCCCCACCAACTTGGCAACCGGTCGATCCTTCGGTCCCTCCATCTGAACCACTTCCATCACAGCAATCGCGGCGGTCATATTGAGCCAAGAAATCTCATACGTCAGCCGTTCACCGACCTGAAAAGGACGTTTGAGTTCACCTTGAGCGTGCGCTTCGATTGAACCAGCAGGCAGGAACAGAAGCAACCAGACGGCCACAGTCTGGGCATAGCGGCACATGTTGAAGATACCAGGAATTCGATCGGGCCAGGCCGTGGCAGCCACTAACACCCGACCGCTCGTTTCGCCTCCAGGAGTTCCTCCTCGACGATCGCTCGAATAACGTTAAGCTGCGCAGAGGACGTCGCCTCAAATCTGAGCACCAAGGCTGGTTGGGTGTTGGAGGCACGGATGAGCCCCCATCCATCATCAAATATCCCACGGACACCGTCGATCGTAATGAGGTCTCGAAGTACTAGTTTGCTCGGCCCAAGGCCTTGCTTGCTCTGCAAATACTCCGAGAATCTCAGGCGAATCCGCTCCACCACACTGAATTTGACCGTATCAGGAAGATCCACCCGGATCTCCGGAGTCACCACCGTTTTGGGTAAGTCGGCGACTAACGTGGAAAGCGGACGTTGGGTTTTCATCAGGATTTCAACAAGCCGACAAGACGCATAGACCGCATCGTCGTATCCAAAATATCGATCCGCAAAAAACATGTGTCCGGACATTTCACCGGCCAATACCGCCGATTCCTCTTTCATCTTTGCCTTGATCAGCGAATGGCCGGTCTTCCACATGATCCCACGCCCGCCTCGCTTAGCAATATCGTCATAGAGACTTTGCGACGCCTTGACTTCAGAAATAATCGTACTGCCGGGTTGCGCAGACAAGATGTCACGCGAGTAGATGACCAACAGACGGTCACCCCACAGCACCTCGCCCTGCTCATCAACTGCTCCGATTCGGTCCGCATCCCCGTCATACCCGATTCCCACATCAGCCCCATGATCCTTCACCGCTTGCATGAGGTCGGCGAGGTTCTCAAGAACTGTCGGATCCGGATGATGGTTAGGGAAGCGTCCGTCAAGATCGCAATACAACCCGGTCACTTTGCAACCCAGCAATTCGAGCGCTTGTTTGGCAACAAGGGAAGCCGCGCCGTTCCCGCTATCGATCACGACATGCAGCCGGTTCGCGTGGACATGAGAGAAGCTTTTCTGGAGGTACGCCAGATAGTCGGGAATAATCGGATGCTCGGAGAGACGGCCATTCCCCGATACAAACACCCCTGCTTCCATCACCCTTCGAAGTTCCTGAATGTCCTCTCCATGAATAGCTGACTTACCGACGCAGATCTTAAAGCCGTTATACTCCGCCGCATTGTGGCTTCCGGTGATCATGATACCGCCGTCGACCGGCAGCGTGAACAAAGAAAAATACACGAGTGGTGACGTGCAAATCCCGATATCGATCACATCGAGTCCACCCGCGAGCAATCCCTTGAGCAGCGCCTTGTGCAAGGACGGAGAACTGAGCCGCCCATCACGCCCCAGGCTGATCGTCTTCACTCCACGCTTCACGCCGTAGGTGGCGTAAGCACGGCCCACCTTCTCAGCCAGATCCTCGGTCAATTCGCTGCCGACAATTCCTCTCAGGTCATATTCGCGAAACAAACCCATAGTTCCTCGTTCATTCCTCTTGTTGCATAGTCTTCAAGTCAGAAAGTTGAAAGTCTATTAAGAGTGACCTGATGACTGCTGACGTTCAATTTTTGGTTCGGCCGTAATCATCTTTAAACCGCACAATATCATCCTCACCGAGATACGGTCCGTTCTGTACTTCGATGATGTGTACGATCTCTTTCCCAGGATTCTCTAGTCGATGTTGTGTCTGCATCGGAATCGCCGTACTTTGTCCGACCTGCAAATCAAAGATTTCTTCTCCTCTTGTGACACGCGCTGTACCAGCTATCACAACCCAGTGCTCACTGCGTTGGCGATGCAGTTGGAGCGAAAGCCGGCCACCGGGATTCACCGTGACGCGTTTCACTTTGAACCCAGGCCCCTCTTCCAACACGGTGTATGACCCCCAAGGCCGCTGAACGGTCAGGTGTTCCAAATGTTCAGGGGCTTGCTGCTGCTTCAGAATATCGACGATCTTCTTCACATCCTGCGCCCGCGACTTGGGGCACACCAACGTCGCATCGGGGGTATCTACCACCACCATGTCCTGCAGCCCGATCGTTGCGACGACACGCCGATCCGCATAGACGATCGAGCGCGTGCTCTCAAGATCGACCACTCGTCCGATCACCACATTGCCGGCCTTATTTTTCTCCGCCACTTCGTCCAGACTGCCCCAACTCCCGATATCTGACCATTTAAACATCACCGGCACCACGGCCGCCTTCGACGACTGCTCCATCACACCGTTGTCGATTGAAACCGGCTTGATCGCGCGATAGACGTCATCAATCACCTGCGTGGATGCCCCGGTCACTTTCAGCTCCCTGATTCGATCCATCGAAGCCGCTATTGCCGGCTGGTGAACACCAATCTCCTCCAAGATCGTTGCGGCCCGCCAGACGAACATGCCACTGTTCCAAAAATAGTCACCTGCCTTGAGGTAATGGGCCGCCTTCGCGGCGTTGGGTTTCTCCACGAATTTTTGAATACGATACCCTCGTAATTTACCCCGTGTCCCCAGTAGAGCCTTGTCTTTCGGTTTGATATAGCCATACCCGGTTTCCGGCCGGATCGGCTTGATCCCGAACGTGACTAAGTAGCCCTCCATAGCCAATTGTGCTGCCAATAGGACCGCCGCCTCAAAGTCACGCTGCCCCGTCACCACATGATCGGCGGGAACTACCAGCATGAGACCATCCTGGTCCCGTGCCAACACTTCAAGAGCGGCGAGCGCGATCGCAGGTGCCGTGTTGCGCCCTTCTGGTTCGAGGAGAAATCCGTTTGTGAGATCTTCTTTCCAGTCGACCAATTGCGCACGGATGAGGTCAGCTTGGGCTGCATTGGTCGAGATCAGCACATTGGCAGCCGGGGCACAGCCGATGACACGCCGCATGGTCTGCTGAATCAATGTATGCTCGCCGCCGATCCGCAAGAGTTGCTTTGGAAACAGATGACGGCTCAACGGCCAGAATCTGGTCCCGCTCCCTCCCGCCATGATCACCGGATATAGTGGGTATGTACGAGCCATGCCTCCCTCTCAATGCGTCTTGTTCGAATTCTTTGCCCCAGGACGAGCGAGGAGTATCATTTCTGCGAGTTCCCTCACCGCCCCCTCCCCACCCTTCTGTCGGCACACGTAGTCAACCACCTTCAAGACTTGCGGAAGCCCATCAGCAGGAGCCGCTGAAAATCCCACCGCCTGCAAGGCCTCGATGTCGTTGACATCGTCGCCGATATACGCCACTTGTTGGAGTGAGATGCCATGTCGTGCCGCCATCTCTCGGATCACCGACAACTTGTCCATCACTCCCTGATGAAGCTCGGGTATGGCAAGTTTTTCCGCTCGCCTGGCCACCAATCTGGTCCGCTCCTGCGTCACGATCGCCGTGACGAGTCCGGCCTTCTGCAGGAGTTTGATCCCCATTCCGTCTCGGGTATTGAACTTCTTCCATTCATCACCCGACTCGGAATAGTACATACCGGCATCGGTGAGCACTCCGTCCACATCGGTCGCGAACAGGCGGATTTCCTGCAAGAGGCTTCTTATGGATTTTCCCTGGGTTTTCGATTTCACGCGCTTGTCACAAGATGAGCTCAACGACCAGGCAAGAATCGACTACTATCTTAACAAGTATCAGAACGATTGAAAGAACTTTTGACCAAGAAGAGCACAGCTCACTCGTGGGAATAGTCAAAGGGTACGAGGGCGTACTTTGGCAAATCGTGCCAATGCCTGACTCCATTCAGGTAACGCGAGACCCAGAGACGTCATTCGGTCCGAACTCAAGACTGAATATGATGGTCGCTTGGCAAGACGTCCTGCCTGTTCCGTTGTGATCGGCATGACAGAACAGGAGAACCCCATCTCACGAACAATGGCCTGTGCAAACTCATACCATGTGCACTGCCCTCGATTGGTAGCGTGGATCACCCCTTCCACATCTTTCCTAACCAACAAAGCAACGGCAGCGGCCAGGTCCTCAGCATATGTAGGGCAACCAGATTGATCATTCACGACCTTCAAGATTGGTTCGCTCTGTGCAGCCCGCATGATCGACTTCACAAAATTCTTACCCACCAGTCCATAGAGCCACGCGGTGCGAACGACGAGTGCCCTGGCGCCAGACGCCAGAACAACCTGCTCTCCTCTCCATTTCGAAAATCCATATCGGTTGATCGGGTGAGGGATATCGTTCTCAGAATACGGTATCCGCTGCTTCCCATTGAACACATAATCGGTAGAAATATAGATGAGGCGGGCTCCGAGCCGAACGGCGGCACGGGCAATCTGCTCGGTTCCCTTGGCATTCACCGCCAACGCGAGGTCCGGCTCTCGCTCAGCCCCATCTACATCGGTGTAGGCCCCCGCATGGATAATCAGGTCAGGAGCGGATCCGACGATCTCTTCTTCAACACTCGGACACGCGAGGTCAAAATCCGGTAAGTCTTTGGGTATAACTGTTTCATTCCCAAACACCTCGCAAAGGGCGCTGCCCAGTTGCCCATTGGCCCCAGTGAGGAGAACTCTCATATCAGTAATGAACTCGGTTAAGACGAGGCTGCAGGTAGAACTTTCGGCAGTGTTACTCGCGGCTACTCAATGATAATTGTCATTTCAGCTAGCTTGCTGTAACCGTTTGCCGTACATCTGTTCATAATACTTCCGGAACTCTCCAGACTTGATGGGGCGCCACCAGGACTCATGTTCTCGATACCATCGAATGGTCGCGCGCAGCCCTTCTGCGAACGGTACGACAGGGCGCCATCCGAGCCGACGGAGCTTCGCGCTATCAACTGCATACCGGCGGTCATGACCGGGTCGGTCTAGCACGAAGCGAAGCAGACTCTTCGGCTTGCCGAGATATGAGAGAATCTCCTCGGCGACCACAATGTTTTCGCGCTCGTTTCCCCCCCCAATATTGTATACGTTCCCCGGCTCTCCATAAAAAAAGGCCTGTTCGATCCCGGCACAGTGGTCTTCGACGGCAAGCCAATCGCGACGGTATCTACCGTCGCCATATAACGGTAACAGCTGATCATCGATGGCATTCGTCACAAAGAGAGGGATGAATTTCTCCGGATACTGATTGAGGCCATAGGTATTGCTGCCCCTCGTCACCACCACTGGAAACTGATAGGTGGTCCAATAACTCAGCACGAGGAAATCTCCCCCTGCTTTACTAGCCGAGTAGGGGCTACGCGGCTCCACCCGGTCTACTTCCGTCGACAGTCCAGACTCGACACTGCCGTACACCTCGTCCGTGCTGACTTGAAGAAACCGTTTCACACCAGCCTGCCGCCCCTTTTCAAGCAACACGCCCGTGCCCACCACATCAGTGCGCGCAAAGCATCCCGGGTCAAGAATCGAACGGTCGACATGCGTCTCCGCTGCACAATTGATGATGCCTTCGATTCGATATTTACGAAGCACGGATGAAACCAATGGTCCATCGCAAATGTCGCCATGCACAAACTCATACCCCGGCTGTCGGCTTACTGTGTCGAGGTTGGTCAGATTTCCAGAATAACAGAGGGCATCGAGGTTGACGACCTGGTGCTCTGCCGAGGCCAGCAGACGTCGGACAAGGTGAGAACCGATGAAACCGGCGCCGCCGGTGACGAGGATACGCATCTATGCCGCTACATTAAGGTTGTTGGCGCCGGTTTGGCCGACCAGCTGATTGGCCAGATAGAGAGACTCGATGGTGCCGGCATCCGTCCACCATCCCTGAAGCAGATCCCATGTCAGCATTCCAGCCTTGATATAGGCGTTGTTGACGTCGGTAATTTCCAGCTCCCCCCTAGCTGACGGTTTCAATGATCGGATGAACTCGAATACTTGCGGATCATAAAAGTAAATGCCTGTCACGGCATATGGCGATCGAGGATAGAGCGGCTTCTCTTCAATGTTTACGACACGTTCTCCATCCAAAACCGGCACGCCGAACCGTTGCGGATCCTTGACTTCTTTGAGAAGGATTTTAGCCCCTTTTTGCTGACGTCGAAAATGATCCGCTGCTTTGGCGACGCTCCCTTGAATAATGTTATCGCCTAATACCACACAGATGGACTCCCCATCAGCAAAGTGCTCCGCCAACCGAAGGGCATCGGCAATCCCTCCTTCACCCTCCTGGTATGTATAGTTGAGGTGTTTGAGCCCGAATTCTTTCCCATTCCCAAGCAATCGTAAAAAGTCACCCGCGTTGTTCCCTCCCGTCACCAACATGATCTCCGTCACACCCGCATTGACCAGCGTCTGAATCGGATAATAGATCATCGGTCGGTTATAGACTGGAAGTAGGTGTTTATTGGCGACCTTAGTAAGTGGCAACAATCTGGTCCCCAGCCCACCCGCCAACACAACACCTTTCACTATTACACCTTCCTTTGTAAGTGGTTCCCCGTTGTTCTGACCGGTTGCCGTTGGTCAGAGCCGCAGAGCATGACGATAACACGAAGGGGGGAAATCAGCACCTGATATACAAAAACTATGAAACGCCCTGTGAGAGGTCCGACTGAAAACTCGGCACAAGTCGTTTGAGATCGTGAAGCAGTTCTTCTTCATCGCTTTTCGGGAGCATCGTCGGCAACGACTCCACCCATTCGCTCAGTTCGCCCACAGGAACAGGGATCCCCACAGCTCGATGAATCTTCGGATGGGTCGTCGACCCGATGTGCACACGATCCTCAAACAGTTCTTCGTACAACTTCTCTCCTGGCCGCAGGCCGGTAAAAACTATCTGAATATCCTTGTCCGGAACCAGACCGGCCAATACGATCATATTTCGCGCCAGATCGACGACTTTGATTTGTTCCCCCATATCGAGCACGAACACCTCTCCACCCTGCCCCATCACACTCGCCTGCAAAACCAACTGCACCGCCTCCGGAATGGTCATGAAAAATCGCTTGATCTCCGGATGAGTCACGGTCACCGGACCCCCCCTATGGATTTGTTCGGAGAACAGCGGTACCACACTCCCGTTACTTCCCAACACATTACCGAACCGCACGACCGTAAACTTGGTCACGCCTGTTCGATTCAACTCCTGCATCACATGCTCGGCAATCCGCTTAGTCGCCCCCATAACGCTCGATGGATTCACAGCCTTATCCGTGGAAATCAAGACAAATCGATCCACACCTGCTTTCAATGCGGCTTCAGCGACCACACGAGTCCCTAAAACATTGTTGCGAATCGCCTCCTTCGGATTCAGTTCCATCAATGGAACATGCTTGTGTGCCGCGGCATGAAACACGATATCGGGTCTAGCCTGTTGGAACACTTCCGCCACGCGGTCGAGAACCGTGACATCTCCAATAACAGGGAGGATCGTCACGGCTGGAAAAGCTCCCTTCAGCTCCAGCATGAGTGAATGAAGAGCGTTTTCATACCGCTCGAAGAGGACCAACAACTGGGGATTATACCGTGCGATTTGCCGACACAATTCTGACCCGATTGAACCTCCCGCTCCAGTGACGAGCAATGTCTTTCCAGATATGAGAGGGTATAGTTCCTGCCGATCCGTCTGGATCGGTTCCCGTTGCAGCAAATCGTCCAAACTCATCGGTCTCACTTGCTGCAGAGAGACGGGATCATGCAATAATTGTTTGACATTGGGGAGGGTCTTAATTGGAGCTGTGCCACCTGCTGAAGCCGCCAGAATTTTTTGCTTCACCATAGTCGAGGCGGACGGTATGGCGACGATGATCTCGTGCACCTCCAGCGCTTCCGCTGCCTTCTTGATATCAGCGATCGTTCCTACGACTGGAATTCCATGAATTTTCATTCGACGTTTGATAGGATCATCGTCCACAAACCCCACGGGACGGCAGTTATAGCCTCCATCCGACAACATGTCCCTTACCAGCAACTCGCCTGCGGTCCCGGCACCGACAATCAGCACTCGTCTGGCGGTCGGTTCGATAATCCGGATCCATTCCCTGAACCATCGCACCATCACACGAATACCGGCAAGATAGAGACTAGTGAGGAGTCCGGTTAAAATGATGATCGACCGCGGATATTCGGCCCACCTCAATACCAGATGGCACAACCCGTAAAATGCAGCGGCGCCGACGAGAGCAGCCAGGAAAATTCGTCCTAAATCATGAAGACCGACATATCGCCATAGTCCTCGTTGAATTCCGAATACCCACAAGCTGCTTCCAAACACGAGTACAATCCCGGGGAGATATCTCCACATGATGCGATCGTAGGACACCGGGATGTTGGCATCAAAGCGCAAGGCAAACGCCGAGAGGTTCGCAGCGACAATAAGGATAAGCTCTACCCCGAGTACAAGCACTGAACGATAGCCTTGCACAATCTGTCCAAGCAGACTGTCGATCCTGTGAAGGAGAGTGCTCGTCACTTGCTTCACGATTGAGAGACCTCCGCTCTCACACTCCACGTCCGATCGTGTTCACGCAAGAGCATTGCCTCAGCTGCTGCAATCACACGCCCGATTGACAGTCTCTGCAGGCAATCGCTTAGACTATTGATGTGGCGGTCGCAGCCTTCCCCAAGACACGGCACGCAATCCCCTTCCCCTTGGAGCAGAAACACATTCCCCTGCCGCTGCGACCCTTGTTTCCGCCATGGGCTTTGCACCGTTTCAGGAAAATCTTTCGGCCAGGGCCCCCACTTTACCGGATTCGATGGCCCAAACAACACGACGGTCGGCACGCCCACAGCCGCCGCCATGTGACTTACAGCAGTATCTGTTCCGACGTACAGGGCCGCGCGGCTCAGCAAATAGCCAAGCGCCGGCAACGTTACCTGACCAACCAGGTTCACCGCATCGGCTAGCCCATGAATCACCTGCTCACAGGAGGTTTGTTGATCAGACACCCCTCCCGTCACAATTACCGTTATTCCCTGATCCGCTAACCACCGTCCAAGGGCTACCCAACCGGATGTCGTCCATGTTTTGTACGCGAATTTTGGCGAGATATGCAGTACGGCATATCGAGGAGCGCCATTCATTCCTGAATATAAGGCGTGAATGGATTTTTCATCTTCACGACTCCAACTGACGACGGGGGTGCTATGCGGTTCGATGTTCAACGAGGCAAGCAACCGGAGATTCATGACGACGGTATGGGTATGGATATTGTCAAACGGTACCCATTCATCGAGCAACATTCGCTTCCACCACGATTTACTGTCATCTAATAGAGTGCCCACACAATATCGCCCTGCCGCCCAAGTATGAGCAGTCGGGCGGTCTCCCGCCAAGACCGACAAGGCCAGGTCGTATCGACGCCAGAGCGATCGAAGAAGTGCCAGATGAGGGCCAATCGCTGGGCGTTCGGCGATCGTCCAGATTCGATGGATGTCTGCATTTGCGGCCACGACATCTTGCGTTCCTTCAAATACAAGCATGTCGATAGTGGCTTTCGAATAGGCGCGCTTGAGCGATCGCACAACCGGCGTTGCCAACAGGACGTCTCCGATCCGACGCGTACACACAATCAGTATGCTGCGTACGTCCCGCATCATTTCACAACCAGCACTCTCACCGCAGCCCATATTGCCGGTCAACATCAGAGACCACCCTGATCCAGACCAATGGCGGCTCGCACGGTTGTCGACCGCAACAGATCATCCAACCGTTTCTGATTGGCCGGCAGTCTCATGCGATCCTGCTCGGGATGCCATAGATGGAACATGGTTGCAGCGAACCGCGCATTCTTATGCTTCACTCCAGCATGGAGAAGCCGGATGACCAAGTCGGAATCCTCCAACCCCCATCCTTCGTAAGACTCGTCGAGTCCATTCACACGGATCAAGTCTGTCCGCCATACCGAAAGATTGCAGGTCTTAATGCCTTCCCAACGATCCGGCATCCATTTCCGAAACGGACCATCAGGTAATCTCAATAGTGGAAGCAAGCGATTGACGTCGCGCCGAAACCAGGAGTTCGCCCAATCAATTCCACTCCAGTCATGAATACGAAGTCGCTCATGTACAACCCGGTTCGTCAGCTCGGCAGTCAGTAACACACGATTCGCCCCCAGGAAGTATCCCGGTTCAGCGAGTTGTTTATGAGTACGCACAAAATGTCGGGAGGGAATACAATCTCCATCTGTGAAGATAACGTACTCGGCATTCGTCGAGGCGACGGCGCGATTGCGGATGGCGGCGGCGCGAAATCCACGGTCTTCGTGCCAAATATGCGTCAGCAGGAACGGCGTGCGCCGCGCAAATTGTCGCACGACCTCGGCCGTCTCCTCTTTCGATCCGTCATCTGCAACCACAAGCCCGAAATCGTGATCACTTTGACCACAATACCCTTCCAATACAACCGCCAGCGCATCAGGACGATTGTAGGTCGTCACGATCACCGTTGTTTTCATTTCGATGGCGAGTTACCACGGCGGTGAAGAGGCGCCTGTTTGGGAAGGGCCCACATCTCTTGCTGTTCAAACCGCTTGGCATACCGATAAAAGGTTCCCTCAAAATTTCCAAAGGCAATGACAAAACCTGGCCAACCGTCCAGAAACCCTCGCTTCGCGACATAATGCTTGAGGAACGACCAAATGCCGTGTAACAACGCGGTTCCCATCGACACTCGCTGGTCGGCGAGTTTCAGGACCCCAAGCGACGAATACCGGTTGGCCTTCTTCACGACCTCCTCAAAATCCCTGAACGGGATCTGCCAAATCGCATGCGCCAGCCGACCGACCGGTTTGGCAGTCAGTAATTCGTACCCCTCGTGGACGGGAGACTCCACGTATTGCATAGATCCTTTCCTGAACAATTGCGGTTGGCGAAAATTCGGATACCAGCCGGAATGTTTGATCCAGCGACCCATGAAGTAATTCCGCCTGGGCACAAGATAGGCGTCGTGCACGGGAGTTCCGGAAAGGATCATGAGAACTTCATCACGGACCTCCGGTGTACACTGTTCGTCAGTATCGAGGCTAAAAATCCATTCATGCGTACAGGCCTTGATGGCTTGATTTCGCAAATGGCCAAATCCATGGAATGGAATCTGGACCACGCGGGCTCCCAAGTCCTGGGCGATCCGAACCGTCTCGTCGGTACTGGCAGAATCAGCCACGATGATTTCATCAGCCCACAGCACGCTGTTAATGGTATCAGCGATCTTCTTCGCCTCGTTGTAGGCGATGATATACGCGGAAAGGCTCATGTCTTAGTTGCACCGTGTGAATCAGCCCCGGAACACATGAGACCGGAAAATAAACAGTAAAACAGTTTCTCGGTATGGTCATTGAGCGCAGGTTGGAACAGACAACCAATTGCGATGGTGACCACCAGCCCTCTGGCAAGCAGTCCATAGGTCGCATCGCCGGTAAGGGCTGTCGCGCGCCATTGTTGAATAAAGAGCCAGAGCAGCAGACAGAACCCGATGACTCCCACTTGTACCATGACCAGGAGATATTGATTGTGGGGATGAGTGGGAACAGGCAGGCCGATTTTTTGCACACGTGCGGCGTAGGCTTGCGCAAATCCTCCTGTGCCGACGCCCATCAGAGGATGGTCCCGAATGATCTCGACGGTATAATAAAAAAATTCCATTCGTTCGGTCACGCCATCGTAAGTAGCTGTCTGGGGACTCCACTGTGCCACTCCCGTGATGACAAGATCGACCCGATCACGGAAAGAGGTGGAGACCTGATAGGCTGCCGAAAATGTCACGCTGAGAGCGATGGCCGCTGCCGCCATGCCGCGCCAGCCGAAATACATATGGAATGCGACCATGGCAAGCCCGGCCAATACCATGTATCCGGTTCGGCCTTGCACCATCAATAGGACATTGATCGCAGCCAAGCATGCAACCACCGCCCACCCCCAACGCGCCCATCGGCGTGAGGACTTCCATGCCAACACTCCGAACAACAGCACACCGAATGCCATAAGTAGGTTATGGGTCGTGTGTCGTTTGAATATACAGGGGTCGGACACATTACAATCGAGGCGCTCGTGGATCGGTAGAATCCCCAAACCTAATACAAATGACAACACCAAGGTCACGACCAACGAGGCCGCCAAGGCGAGGATGGCCCGATTCTTTTCTTGGGCATCGATCATCATCGAAACCAACAGTGGAATGAGCAAAAGGTTGGCGTATTTCTTCACCCATAGCGCTCGCTCCCCCAACTCTCCTCCTCCCCACAAAGTTCCCAGCAGCAGCCAGGCAAACAACAAGAGCGCCGCCACTGCGACCGGCTTCGTCGTGATCCGACGAAGCCGGTCGCGCCACCCGCCGCTGATAGCCCAAAACAGCACGAGCAGACCGATGAGGATACTGTCCGCCACCACCCACAGCGGGATCGTGAATCCAAGCGCAGTCGTCGTCCAACCGGCCGCTCGCCTCGCTTCCGTCTGCAGCCGGTCGATCCGCCACGGAGACAAACCTACAACAACTCCCATTCCCGGGACCTTCTTTGCGATGGGCGTAAAGTATGTGTTTGGTGTGATACAACCCGGATCACGATCACGCTATGTCTTGACGGTGACCTTTGAAGAGTCCTCTATTGAGACCGTTTGCACAGCTTTGTTACCGTTCGCCACGCGGGGCTCTCGAACGGAACGAGAGTAATTGCGCCTCTGCTCCAACTTGTTCACCAGCCCTCTCAACACAAAAAACATCCCCACCCATATACCAAGAACCATGAGCCGCCCGTTGTCCGTCGAGTGATGATACAGAACAGCCAGTCCTCCGCACAGAATCATGACCCCATACTCTGCAAGCACCGTCCGGCGATGACTCCATCCGCTCAAGACCAATCGCTGATAGTAATGCTCCCGGTGAGCCTCCCAGATCCGTTTGCGACGGAACATCCGCTGGAGCAAGGTCACCGTCGCATCCACGATGAATGGGGAAAAGATCATGACCGGAACCCACACATCGAATATTCCATCGCGAACTCCCAGGATCATCATGGTCCCCGCCGAGAATCCGAGCGTGATGCTCCCCGCATCGCCCATGAAGATACGCGCGGGTGGGAAATTATGAGTGAGAAATCCCAGAGCGCCCATCGCGACGAACGTGGCGATGATGAGCATGACCGGATAGTTGGCCTGCCACCCAAAATATGCGAGAAATCCGAACCCAAAAAACGTCATTCCACCCGCAAAGCCGTCCATACCGTCCATAAAATTATAGAGGTTCGCCATCCACAGGAGGACAAGGACACTCACCGGAATTGCGGCCAGCCCTAACAGGATGGTCGGTCCTCCGGGTATTGGGATGGAAGACAAGATCAGGCGGACACCACCAATAATGATACACGCTGAGACGGCTTGGACACCCAATCGGAGAGCGGCGGAGAGACCGACACAGTCATCGAGGAAGGACACGACAAAGATGAGGAGCATGGAAGCCACGATCCAGACACTCTCTGACGCCAGACCCTTCGGCAATACAGGTTTCGAGGGTTGAGTAATCGCCAAAACACTGGCCGCCAGAATGAGACTGATCACCACACTGCCGATGACGGCTAACCCTCCGGTCTGGGGGGTCGGCATGGAATGCAATGTCCGTTCATTAGGGCGAGACAGTATCGACAAAAACGATTTCGGCGAACATAAACGGTCTGTGAGCCACCAGGCCAACACAAAGGCAAAGATTCCTGGAATGGC
>JANPKE010000459.1:0-1798 GCA_031425875.1 Nitrospirota bacterium | reverse complement strand
GGTCGTGGCGGGTTCGCCTTGCAGACTCATGGTACAGGCTTTCGATGTGTTCGAGGTCTTGAGGAAGCGATCCAGAAGAAATAACCAGTCGGAGTGTAGGTGCGAGGCAATACGATGATAACGACAAGAGTTCGGATGCCGGTTTATTGCTATGGCAGAGGTGACGCCGAAACTCCGCACGGCGCCGCCCGCTGAGGTAGACAGGCTCCTCATCAGGAGGGGCGTGTCTCCTTGGCGATTAGTATAATCAACATATGGGCAGATGGCTTCTATAAATTTCGAGGAGGAGGACGGCTATGGATATGAACTTTGTCTTTTTGGTCGCGATGGGATTCCTGACTTCTGTGGGGCTGGCCGGACTCTTCCAGACTCTTACCCCTGTTGTTACGCGGCGGGCCAGCACAAAACCGACCCGAAGGTAAGACTCTGTCGACTTGCCCGTCGTACGGGTGGGCCTGTCGATGGCTCTTCCGGGAGACATGTTTATGAATATCGCCGTAGCTGGAGGAACAGGGTTCATTGGTCAGGCGCTGTGCGCAGCGCTTTTACACGATGGCCATCGAGTCAGCCTACTGACAAGACATGCGGGGCATGTTCTTCAACGGCCCGAAGCACATATAAACTTAGTGGAATGGAATGCACGAGACACGGGCCCTTGGGAGGAGCTGCTTGAAGGAGCCGATGCAGTCATTAACCTCGCTGGCGCGCCGATCGCCGACGCACGCTGGACCAATGAGCGCAAGCGACTCCTTACCGAAAGCCGAGTCGTCACTACCCGCTTACTAGTCAGAGCGCTATCCCGCCGGTCGTCTAAACCCCCGGTGTTTATCAGCGCCTCCGGCATCGGCTATTACGGCGCCAGCGATGACCGCCTATTGGATGAAGGTGCTGCTCGCGGGACGGGATTTCTTGCTGATCTTTGTCTGGCCTGGGAGGCGGAAGCGATGAGGGCCGCAGAGTTTGGGACCCGCGTGGTCATCTTGCGGACCGGCATGGTCCTGGAAGCAGACGGTGGTGCGTTGGCCAAAATGTTATTGCCGTTCAAGCTGTTTGCAGGTGGTCCGATCATGCCGGGGACTCAGTGGGTCTCCTGGATTCACCGGAGTGATCATATCGGTCTGATCCAATGGGCACTTAACACGGCCACAGTGTCCGGTCCGATCAATGCCGTGGCCCTAGAGCCAGTGAGGATGAAAATATTCTGTGAGATCCTCGGTCAAGCTATGCACCGACCGTCGTGGCTTCCCGTTCCAGGAATTGCATTGAATATTCTGCTGGGAGAATTGGGGACATTGATGACAACCGGTCAACGAGTGATTCCGAAGAAAGCGATGGCAGGAGGCTATGAGTTTCGTTATCCGACGCTAAACTCTGCATTTCAGTCCATTTTCCGTGACACGGCGTCGATCCGAGAAGTAACGGCATGAATACGATGAGTAACTATACTCTTCGCAACTGGTTCCTGTTCGAAGGTAGCCACATGGTGATGCGAGGGTGCAAACCATGTACAACCTCGCCACTGCAAAGTAGTTCTGGTGAGACCCTGACCGCATTGGACGGGATCCTGTTTTATCTGATCCTCTTCTGTTTGGGAATGCTGATTGGAGAAATGGTGCTCGAATCCTTTTTCCGTATAACTGGAGTTCTCTAACCAGTCGAACAGGACAAGGAGTGCTCTCACAAGAAAACAAACAAATACATGACTATTAATTCTGAACATCAAACGGCACTGCCATGAGTCCATCAGGGCACGATGTACTGACGTTCGTACTTCAAAGCGGTTGGATTTTTGTTACGT
>JANPKE010000458.1:0-2289 GCA_031425875.1 Nitrospirota bacterium | reverse complement strand
GCTTGGATCGGCTACAAGCGGAGCAAGGAGATCGATCCGATGCGGTTGCGACCGCACCCGTACGAGTTCTTCCTCTACTACGACGTCTAGTAGGCGGCGAAGCGAGAACGGGGCCGCAAGAGGCCTTGGCGGGCGACTAGGGCTTCCGGCAGGCTGCTTTACAGAACGCGTGGTTGATAGTGTGCTCCTCGACAGGCTGCCAGCTGCCGGTTTCAATGTAGCCGGGCTTCGACCGGCCAGTGCCCATCTGACGAGAGAATTCGATCACGTGTAGCGCGCGCACGCGTGGGTGCTCACAGTCAAATTCCTTGTGGGTTTTGGTGGACAAGAACCGTGTGGTGTTGTTCCATCTGAGATCGGTGAGCTGCCAGAGTGTCGCGCGAATCCCGTTTCGGTGAATCGTTTCCGGGTCGAAATACAAGATCTCGAGACCGATCGGTTGGTACTGTTTCTCCACAGCCAGCCATCCCGCGTAGACCAGGCGATAGTGCAGTAGGAAAATCGTTAGAAGAAAGAACCGTGTCATCATCTGAAGTCGAAGGCATACCGATCAGCCACTAAAATCAAGTGCGACATCGCTGACGAATGATCTCGGTATGATCAACTGCGGGTGACAGGGGCCGCATTGTGCTCGACCTCTGTTGAGCATCTTCCTCATATAGGGTATTCTCCTGTTCACAACCGAGGAGGGATTTAATGCCGAAACGAGTTCGTACCGGGTTGACACGGAGTGATATTCTCGATCGGTATGTCGATCGGTTCAAGCAGCAGCTCGTCAAATTTCAACCCTTTCTCTCACGTAAGCGGGGGTCGGCGTCGCTTGAAGATTTCGACGAAGCAGCGGAAGAATTGATCGGTCAGGTATTCGGCGCAGCTTCAGATGAAGCTGAGTCGTATTTCTATGCAAAAACTGGCGAATCGGCCATCCTGCCAGAAGAAGCCCAAGAAAGCGGAGCCCATAATGTCGAGCGGGAGAGTCTCCACCAGCGGCGACAGGTACTGGAAAGCTGCTTGGCTGATCTCGAATTGCGTCGTCGACTGCAGGCAACGAGGGCTGGGAAAGGGATTGAGACCGCACTTGTCAAAGACTATATGTCCCCTGATGTGCGGAGCATCCATAAAGACGCGACGATCAAACAAGCCGGACAATTGTTACAGAAGCACAAGGTCGGTTCGCTGATTGTGGACGACGGGTCCCGTTATATCGGCATCATCACCGATTCCGATCTCACTCGCAGAGCGGTGGCCAAAGGGCTCGATCCCAATACGGCGACCGTCGCCAGCTGTATGAGCCGATCGCTCATCACGATCGAGGAAGACGAGTCCTTAGCTGATGCCATGTCGATGATGAAGAAACAGAGTATTCGCCATTTGCCCGTCACTGCCGACGCAACCATCATCGGAGTGCTCTCCGTGTCTGATCTCCTCCGTGCCTTTGAAGACCAGCGATCTACCTAGCATCTGTTCTGTGCTGCGCATGAGGAATGGGCAGCGACAGACTGCTGCGAGCGGCTGCGATTCTGCCACATCCTCATTCTTCTGATGGAAGCGGTCTCTGTTGAGGCCTCGTTCGTTTTACAAATCGATCGGAAGCCTGTGTGTGGATCACTCCACTTCGTTGCAAATTCCCTACACCTTCCTTGTGTTGTTGACGGTAAGTTATTGAAATCATGCGCCTGCGACGGGATTCCCTAGGGCACCGTTCTTGCCAGGATATCTACGTAGCTGCTGTGGTACATTGCCATGCACGGAGGAGCCCGCATGCCTCAACAGATGTCTGCATCCGAGCTCTATGAACGAGGGTTTGTGCTGATGGAGTTGCGCATGTTCCATCCCGCCATCGATGATTTTCAAACAGCCGCCAGAGACGCCCGATATGCGGGAAAAGCGTATGTGCCTATGGCCCTGTGCTTGAAAGCCCTTGGCCGGCAGGAAGAAGCGGTCGCGGCATTTCGACAAGCGCTCACGTCGCCTCTGGTCTCACCCGTCGAACAACGCCACATCCTCTACCAACTGGGGCAGACGTTGGAATCGTTAGGCCGTTGGGCGGAAAGCCTTGAGGTCTATGGCTTGATCCGCAAAGAAGATCCAGGGTTTCGCGATGTGGCACAACGGATTAAGTATATGAGCTCCGGTAAAGGCAGGCTCTATTCACGGATTCGCGATTGGTGGGGGGCTTTGGTGAACAGGGTGAGCATTCGTAGCGGAGCACTCTCTCCGCATATGCAGCCTGTCCTGGACCAGACAGGGCAATGGTCAGATTGGCCTGCGGAACTGCGCACACACCCT